>NZ_JBHYXD010000087.1:0-36163 GCF_042751995.1 Streptomyces sp. NPDC059371
CCCTCCCGGTCGTCCGCTCAGGCGCGCGGGTTTTGGGCTGGTGGGGCCCCCGGGGGGGGGGGGGGCGCCGCGGCGGGGGGGGGGGGGGGGCGGCGCGCCCCCCCCCCCCCCCACCGTTCTGCTCGTGATGCCGGCCGTGGCGCTGCTGGTCGGCAGCCTTTTCGTCGAGCCGGTGCGGGTCGAGTCGACGAGCATGGAGCCGACACTGCTGTCCGGGGACCATCTGCTCGTCGACGACCACGCGTACCGCGACGCCTCGCCCCGGCGCGGCGACCTCGTGGTGTTCGAGGGTTCCGGCGCGACCCTGGTCAAACGGGTCGTGGCGGTGGCCGGGGACACGGTCGCGATCGAGGACGGGGTCCTGGAGGTCAACGGCCGTGCCGTCGAGGAGCCGGCGGTGGATCCGAGGACGGTCGACGGGATGTACTACGGGCCCGCGCGGGTACCGGCCGGCACCGTCTTCGTGCTGGGCGACAACCGCCGGCACTCCGTGGACTCCCGGCAGTTCGGACCGGTCCCCGTCACCAAGGTGACCGGACGGGTGATCCTGCGCTGGTGGCCACGGCCCGGCAGACCGTGAACGGTGCGCGGGTCCGGGGGCCCGCCCGCGCCCTCCTTACGGGTTCGTACCACCGGGGGATCCCGCCACGACGGCGTCGAGCACCGCGTCGATCCCGGCGTCCTTGTGCAGGATCGTCGCCGCCCCGGCGGTCAGGGCCGCCCGCTCCAGCCGGCCGCCGACCGCGGAGGTCAGCACCACGACCCTGGTTCCCGGGCGGAGCGCCAGGAGCCTTCGGGTCGCCTCCGCCCCGTCCAGGACGGGCATGACCAGATCCATGAGGACCACGTCCGGCAGGAGCCGCACCGCCGCGTCGACGGCCTCGGCGCCGTCGCACGCCACACCCACCACGTCCACGAGCGGGCTGCGGCCGAGCGCGCCGGCCAGGGTGTCCCGCACGAGCGGGTGGTCGTCGACGACGAGCAGGCGAATCGGCATGGTCCAACGGTGCCTGTTCCCGGGCTTCACAGCCACCCCCAAACCGGAGGGGTCGACATCCTGAACCGTAGGGGTCGCCGGCCCAGGAGGACACGATTTCTCCACAGCATGTGTTCCCTTCATCCACACCGTGATTCCATGGCGTATGCGTTCCGGCCACGGTGGCGGTCCGCTGAGGTGGGGGAGTACATGCCGGGACAAGAGGGTTCGCCGACGACGCGGGTGCTGATCGTCGACGACCATCGGACATTCGCGGAGCTTTTGGCCTTCGCGCTGGGCTCCCAGCCGGACTTCGACTGCGCGGGCTGGGCGGGCACCGGGGCGGCGGCCGTCGAGCTGGCGACCAGGGAACGGCCCGACATGGTCGTGATGGACATTTCGCTCGGCTCGGAGAACGGCCTCGAGGTCACCCGGCGGATCCGGGAGGCGACGCCGGACGCGACCGTCGTGATCGTCTCCGCGCACCGTGATCCCGACTGGGTGGTCCGCGCCGCGCAGGCCGGCGCGAGCGCCTTCGTGCCGAAGTCCGGTTCCCTGGAGGAGATGCTGGGCGTCCTGCGCGACGTACGGCAGGGATCGATGCTCGTGTCGGCGTCCATGTTCGGTGAACCGCCCCGGCCGTCGGCCACCGACGACCCCGCCGTGGCCAGTCTGACCGCCCGCGAGTCCGAGGTGCTCACGCTGATGGGCAAGGGGCTGGCCCCGGCGGCGATCGCCCGACTCCTGGGCATCAGCGTCAACACCTGCCGCGGCTATGTGAAGTCGATCCACCTCAAGCTCGGGGTGCGCTCCCAGCTCCAGGCCGTGGTGAAGGCGCAGCAACTCGGTCTCGTCGAGGCACACAGCGATGGCTGACCGGGAGGGCGCGACGACAGCCGGCCGCGGGTCCGCGGAGACGGCCGACCGTGAACGCGCGACGACAGCCGACCGCGACGGCACGGTCCCGGCACCGGAATCGGGGGGCAGCAGAACGGTCCGGCACGCGGTGATCGCGATGGTGCTGATCGGACTCGGCGCCTTCACGGTCGTCGGAGCGGCCACCGTGTTCGCCGCCGAGTCCATCGCCAAGAAGACCGCTCTCGCCGAGGCCGCGCGGTCCGCGCAGCTCATGGGCAACGTGATCTTCAAGCCGGCCATGCCCCGGCTGATCCGCGGCGACCGCACCGCGTGGGCGCAGCTCGACGAGGCGGTGCAGGCCCGCGAGAGCGAGGCCGGCGTCGTGCGCGTGAAGGTGTGGAACCGGCAGGGCGACGTGCTCTACTCCAACGAGCACCAGGCCATCGGGATGTCCTTCCCCCTCAACGACGACGTGCGCAAGACCATCGACCAGCACGCCAGTTGGGCGGACCTCTCCGACCTGTCCGACGAGGAGAACATCACCGAACCCCACGGCGACAGCCGTCTCGTGGAGGTCTACGTACCCCTGGACCTGCCCTCCGGCGAACGGCTGGCGCTGGAGGTCTACTCCACCGACGAGCGGGTGGCCACCGCGCGCGGGGAGCTGATGCGGACCCTCGTACCGTTCTCGATCCTGGCCCTGCTCCTTCTGCTCCTCGCCCAGCTCCCCGTCTCGGTGCAGTTGCTGCGCCGGGTCAGCCAGGCCGACGCGGAGCGCAGCCGGCTGCTGAGCAAGGCGCTCACCGCCTCGGAGCGCGAGCGGCGCGCGATCGCCCGCGACCTGCACGACGGTGTGGTCCAGGACCTCGCAGGTGCCGGGTACGCCCTCGCGGCCGTCCGGGCCGACCTGCCGCCCGGCACGACGGCGGCGGCGAGCGGCATGCTCGACAGGATCTCCGACGTGCTGCGCGGTGCCGTCGGCTCGCTCCGCACGCTGATGGTGGACATCTATCCGCCGGACCTGACCGAGGACGGGCTGCCGCAGGCGGTCGAACTGCTCGCCGAGCGCCTGCGCCGGGAAGGGATCGCCGTCACCACGACCGTCGACGTCCGGGCCGCGCTCGGGCCGGATCTGGCGGCGGCCGCCTACCGCTGCGCACGGGAGTGCGTGACCAACATCCTCAAGCACGCCGAGGCGGGCCGGGCGTCGATCGACGTCACCGGCTGCCAGGACCGGCTGCTGGTCGTGGTGACGGACGACGGAAAGGGGCCGGGCACCGCCCTCGGCAGCACCGGCCATCTCGGGCTGCAGCTCATCCGGGACACGGCGAGCGAACTGGGCGGCGAGGTCACGGTCGCCCAGCGCCCCGGCGGCGGCACCGAGGTGCGCACCGTGCTGGCGGTGCGCACCTGACCCCCTCGTTTTGAGGGGTCCGCACCCCCCAAGAGCGAGGCTGCCGGTGACAACGGCGAGGCGACACCCTGGACGTGCCGTCCGACCACGTCACCCGGGGGAGAAGCGGATGCGCCGCATCGTCACCACGCTCTGCCTCGTCCTGTGCGCGCTGTGCCTCCAGGCCGTGACCGCGGGCCCGGCCGCCGCGCACACCGGTCTGCTGGCGAGCGAGCCCGCGGCCGGCCAAGTACTGCCGCGCCTGCCGGCCCAGGTCGCGCTGACGTTCCGCCAACCCGTGACCGCGGGCGCCGACGCCGTGCGGGTGTTCGACGACCGCATGCGCCGGATGGACCTCGGCGGCCACCCCGACGACCGATCCCGGCAGACGCTGCGGACCGCCCTGCCCGGAAGCCTGCGTGCGGGCACCTACACCGTGGCCTGGCAGGTGACCTCGGCCGACGGGCATCCCGTGGCGGGCACCTACCGGTTCTCCATCGGCGCGGCCACCCACGTCGTCGGCGTCGTGCCCTCCCTCGCCGGTGCGAACGGCGCCTGGGCCGGCCGGCTCCTCGGAGCCGCCCGCGGCATCGGCTACGCCGGACTCGCTCTGGGACCGGGCGTGCTGCTGGTCGCGCTGTGGCTGTGGCCCGCCGGGCTGCGCGACCGCAGGACCCGCGCCCTGCTGTGGGGCGGGCTCGGCCTGCTGGCGGCCGGCACGCTCGCGGTCCTCACCGTCCACACCGTCTGGGCCGACGGCCGGCCACTGGCCGAGGCCTGGTCCGGCTCGGACGCCCACCAGCACGCGGTGACGGCCGACCTGGCCTACGCGGTGCGCTTCTACGCCCTGCTGGCGCTGGGCGCCGCGACCGCGGTGGCCACCGCGTCGGCCGGGAGGGCCAGGCCGGCCAGACCGCTCGTCCTGGCGACGCGCGCGGCGGTCGGCGGGGGGGGGGGCGGCCCGCCGCCGGCGGCGGGGCCGGGGCGGGGCCGGGCCCCGCCCCCCCCCCGGCGGTCGTCGACGCGTTCTCCCCGGGCCCGGACGCCCGGCTCGGCGTCCTCGTGGACCACCTGGTCCCGGGTTCGAAGGAGTCCCGGATCGCGGAGGCGGTCACGAGCGAGCACGCCCTGGTGCTCGGCCACCCGTACATCGATGTCTGGGAGGCCGTGAAGCCGTCCTCCGTCGGCATCCCGTCCTGGCCCAGGGTCCCGCGCGGCCAGGACTGGAAGACGGGCGTGTGCCGGGCCCTGGGCTGGCCGGAGAACACCGGCGCGGCCTGGCAGCACATCCTGTCCCGGGTGCACTCCTACAAGGACCTGGAACCGGCCCTGCTGGGCCGGGTGGAGGAACTGATCGACTTCGTCACGGCGCCGGAATGACGGACCGGCGGCCGGTTCCCCGGGGCCTGCGGTGTGCCCCGGTCCGACGGCGTGACCCGGGGCCGGCGGTGTGACCCGGGTCCGGCGGCGGTGCCCCGGGGCCAGTAGCTGTGCCCTTCGAATCCGGGTCCCCGATGTTCAGTCGACCAGGTCCCGGACCACGGCGTCCGCGAGGAGGCGGCCGCGGAGGGTGAGGACGGCGCGGCCCGCGTCGTACGGGCCGGCTTCGAGGAGGCCTTCGGACAGGGCGCGGCGGGAGGCCGCGAGGCCGTCGGCGCGGAGCAGGGAGAGCGGGCAGCCCTCGCGCAGCCGCAGTTCGAGGAGGATCCGCTCGACCCGGCGGTCCTCGCCGGAGAGGAGCTCACGGCCGGCCCCCGGGGAACGGCCCTCGGCCAGTGCCGCCGCGTACGCACCCGGATGTTTCACGTTCCACCAGCGAACGCCGCCGACGTGGCTGTGCGCGCCGGGACCCGCGCCCCACCAGTCGGCGCCCCGCCAGTACAGCTCGTTGTGCAGACAGCGGCCGGCGTCGGAGGTGGCCCAGTTCGACACCTCGTACCACTCGAAGCCCGCCGCCGACATCACCTCGTCCGCGATGAGATAGCGGTCCGCGTGCACGTCGTCGTCCGTCATGGGGACCTCGCCGCGCCGGATGCGGCGCGCGAGCTGCGTGCCCTCCTCGACGATCAGCGCGTACGCGGAGATGTGGTCGGGTCCCGCGCCGAGGGCCGCTTCGAGCGACGCCCGCCAGTCGTCGTCCGACTCCCCCGGCGTGCCGTAGATCAGATCCAGGTTCACATGTGCGAATCCGGCCGCGCGGGCCTCGGCGACACAGGCCTCGGGGCGGCCCGGGGTGTGGGTGCGGTCGAGCACCTTCAGGACGTGCTGCCGGGCGCTCTGCATGCCGAAGGAGATCCGGTTGAAGCCCCCGGCGCGCAGGGTCGCGAGGTACTCCGGGCCGACCGACTCGGGGTTCGCCTCCGTCGTGACCTCGGCGTCGTCCGCGAGGCCGAACTCGTCCCGGATCGCGCCCAGCATCCGTACGAGGTCGTCGGCGGCCAGCAGCGTGGGCGTACCGCCTCCGACGAAGACCGTGCGGACCGGGCGGGGGTCGTCGCCGAGGACCTTGCGGGCGAGCCGGATCTCGTCGGTCAGGGTGTCCGCGTAGTTGTCGCGGGAGGCGAGCACCCCACCACTGCCCCGCAGCTCGGTCGCCGTGTAGGTGTTGAAGTCGCAGTAGCCGCAGCGGGTCGCGCAGTACGGAACGTGGAGGTAGAACCCGAGGGGCCGCTCGGCGGCCCCGGCCAGGGCGTGCGCGGGCAGCGCCCCGTCGTCGGGGACGGGCTCACCGTCGGGAAGTGCGGAAGGCATGCGTTCCATTGTCCAGCACGCCCGGGGTGGACGTGTCCGGTGCGCCGCGGCCCCGCTAGTCGGCCTGCAACACCAGCAGGGCCATGTCGTCCTCGGGCGGGCGGGGGCCGAAGGCGTGGACCAGCGCGCGGATCCGTTCCGCGATCATCTCGGCGGTCAGGCCCGCGCAGCCCGCGAGGGCGTGCGCGAGACCGTCGTCGTCGTCGAACTGACGGGACCCGTCGCGCCGCTCCGTCACCCCGTCGGTGACGCACAGGAGCGTGTCCCCGGGGTACAGCTCGAAGGAATCCGCGGTGTATTCGGGGTCCTCGAAGACGCCGAGCAGGGTCTGTGGCCGGGCCATCTCCCGTACATCACCGTCGGGACTCAGCAGCAGCGGCAGCGGATGCCCCGCCGAGGCCAGGGTGCAGCGCACTCCGCCCTCGAAGGGGACCAGCTCGCCGTAGAGCATGGACAGGAAGCGCGTCTGCGGGCCGAGGTCGGTGCCGAGCCCGGGTCCGCCGGCGGCCACGAGCGCGCGGGCAGCCGCGTCCGCGGCCTCCGTCGCGTCGTCGAGGAGGAGCTGGTTGAGACGGTCGAGGACGTCCGCGACGTCGTAGCCCTCGCGGGCGAGGAGGCGCAGCCAGGGCCGGGCCAGGCCGATCACGACGGCGGCCTCGGGCCCCTTGCCCTGGACATCGCCGACCGCGAAGCACCAGCGCCCGTCGCCCGCCGGGAACACGTCGTAGAAGTCACCGCTCGGCCCGCCCTTGTCGAGCGGTTCGTAGACGAGGGCGCTGCGCACCCCGGGGATCTCGGCGACCGCGCCCGGCAGCAGCCCGCGCTGGAGGACCCGGCTGATGGTGGCCTGGCGCGCGTACTGGCGGGCCGCGCCGATGGCCAGGGCGATACGGCGGCTGAGGTCCTCGACGAGCCCGGTGACCTCGTCGGGGAAGTCGGGCGGTCCGGCCCGCCCGATGACGAGCGTGCCCAGCGGGCGGCCGCCCGCGATCAGCCGGTACGCGAGCGCCGCCCCGCTCACCCCGCGGGCGCCCAGCGCCCCGCCGGGCCAGGGCACCGGGACGGCACGCGAGCGCACCGCGTCGGGCAGCCGCGGCGGGTCCTTCTCCAGAGCCTGGCGCAGGCCCTCGATCAGGTTCTCGCTGCCGTGCCAGACCCGGGCGAGGCGGGGGCCGAGGGCCAGGCCGAGCCCGCCCGCCCGGTCGGTGGCCTCGTCCTCCAGCCATACGGCGCACCAGTCGGCGAGGCGCGGGACGAGGAGCTGTCCGGCCAGCGCGGCGACCAGGTCCTCGTCGAGCTGTCCCGCGAGCAGGTCCGAGGCCTCGGCGAGGAAGGAGAGGGCACCCCGGTCGAGCCAGTCGTGGGCCCGCGCGGTGCTCCGGTCCACCCCCGGGGCGGACACGGCGCGATACGGCTCGCCGCCTGCACCGGCACCCGGCCCGTACCCCGGGACCAGCCCCTCGGCGTACCCGGTGGCCCCTGCCCGGGCCGGCTCCGCACCGGCCGCCGCATCGGTCGGACCGTCGGATCCGGCGAACCCGTCGGATCCGGCGAACCCGTCGGGGAGCGCGCTCGCGAGCCCGTCCGCGTCCGTGAATCCGCCTGGTGCCATGAGCCCGCCCGCGAGCCCGCCCGGGTCCGTGAATCCGCCCGGTCCCGGGAGACCGCCCACGTCGTCGAAGCGGCCCGGCCGGCGCAGGTCGTCGGCGTCCGTGAAGACGCCCGCCCCGGGGAGGGCCCCGGCGGCCCCGTCGGCCAGCAGCCTCGACCACACCGTCTTGACGCCCGGACGATAGGTGATCCCCCAGGCCTCGGAGAGCGCGGAGACGAGGCGCAGGCCCCGGCCGTACTCCGGTGTCCCGTAAGGCGGTTCGGCGCCGTCCTCCCGTATGGCGCGCGAGGGGTGCTGGTCGGAGACCTCGACGACCAGCGGGCCGGGCGGGCCGTCGGCCGGGCACTCCAGGCGGCACAGCAGCTCGACGTCGGTGCCCGCGTGCACGACGGCATTGGTGACGAGCTCGCTGACCACCACCGACGCGTCCCCCGTGAGCCGGTCGTCGATGATCTCGGCGCCGGGCAGGGCCAGTTCGGCCCAGCTCAGGAGCGTGTCACGGAGGAACCGGCGCGCGGCCGCGGGAGCGAGCGGAGTGCCCGGCAGCGATGTACGCGATACGACGTCCCGGCCGGCGGGGTGGTGCGCGAGCACGTCCGGTGCGCACGCCGTGGACTCCCGTTGCGTCGGAATGGCCCCCACTGTGCGGCTCCCTGGGCAGTTCGGACGAAGACACCTCGGTCGATTCGGCCAGGGTGACAGACTGGCGGCACTCATAAGCGCCGAGTCACCGAAGTAGGCCGTCATGAGTGAGAACAGTGGTATGGATGTGCTCGAAGACGGACAGAATCGAGCATCCGATCCGCGTTCACCGCCCGTCACGACGACGACGGCGCGGGACGGCGACTTCGGCGCGGCGCCCGAGGCGGGTCATGGACCGGCCGCCGGACCCGCGGGGCACCGAGAAAACCACGGACCGAGTGAGGCACCGTCATCATGAGCGCCGAGACGACGACCGACGAGGGCGCGCGCATCCTCCTCGTCGACGACATGGAGGACAACCTGGTCGCGCTGGAGGCCGTCCTGCGCTCCCTCAACGAGCCGCTGGTACGCGCGCGTTCGGGCGAGGAGGCGGTGAAGGCACTGATGCGGCAGCGGTTCGCGGTCGTCCTGCTCGACATCCGTATGCCGGGCATGGACGGATTCGAGACGGCCGCGAACATCAAGCGGCTCGACCGGACCAAGGACGTGCCCATCATCTTCCTGACGGGCACCGACGCCGACGCGGGCTACGCCTTCCGCGGCTACGCGACGGGCGCGGCCGACTATCTGACGAAACCGTTCGACCCGTGGGTCCTGCGCGCCAAGGTCAGCGTCTTCCTCGACCTGCACCGCAAGAACCGCCAACTGGAGTGCCTGCTCGCCCGCGAACAGGACCAGGTCGACGAACTCGCCGCCCGCCTGGGGAGGATGGACACGGACCTGGCGGCGGGCACCGCCCCCGACGTGCCCGGACTCCGCGACCAGATACGGCGGATGGACGAACTGCTGAGCAGGATGCGGCGGCGGGACGGACAGGACGGTTGAGAGAGAGCGAGCACCCCGGCCTCCGGCCCGTACGGAGCGGGGCCGGAAGCCGGGGTGCCGGGGTCGCTACGCCTCGCGGCTGCCCGCGTACATCTCGTCGATCAGGTGCTTGTACGCCTTCTCGACGACCGGGCGCTTCAGCTTGAGGCTCGGAGTGATCTCGCCGTGCTCGACGTCCAGGTCACGGGGCAGCAGACGGAACTTCTTGATGGTCTGCCAGCGCTGCAGGCCCGCGTTGAGCTCCTTCACGTAGCCCTCGACCAGGGCGACCGTGACGGGCGCCGCGACGACCTCGGCGTACGACTTGCCCTCCAGGCCGTTGTCCTTGGCCCAGTCGAGGATGGACGGCTCGTCGAGGGAGATGAGCGCGGTGCAGAAGTTCCGGTCGGCGCCGTGCACGAGGATGTTGGACACGTACGGGCAGACGGCCTTGAACTGACCCTCGACCTCGGCGGGCGCGATGTACTTGCCGCCCGAGGTCTTGATGAGGTCCTTCTTGCGGTCGGTGATCCGCAGATAGCCGTCCGCGGACAGCTCGCCGATGTCGCCGGTGTGGAACCAGCCGTCCGCCTCCAGGACCTCGGCGGTCTTCTCGGGCAGCCCGTGGTAGCCCTCCATGATGCCGGGGCCGCGCAGCAGGATCTCGCCGTCGTCCGCGATACGCACCTCGGTGCCGGGCAGCGGCTTGCCGACCGTTCCGGTGCGGTAGGCCTCGCCCGGGTTCACGAAGGAGGCGGCGGAGGACTCGGTGAGTCCGTAGCCCTCCAGGATGTGGATGCCGGCGCCGGCGAAGAAGTAGCCGATCTCCGGCGCGAGCGCGGCGGAGCCGGAGATGCAGGCGCGCAGGTTGCCGCCGAAGGCCTCGCGGATCTTGGCGAAGACGAGCGCGTCGGCGACCTTGTGCTTGGCGCCGAGCGCGAACGGCACCGAGGCCGAACCCGTACGGCGGAAGTTGTCCTGACTGGCCTTCGCGTACTCGCGGGAGACCTCGGCGGCCCACTGGAAGATCTTGTACTTGGCGCCGCCGGCGGCCCGCGCCTTGGCCGCGACCCCGTTGTAGACCTTCTCGAAGATGCGCGGGACGGCCGCCATGTACGTCGGCCGCACGATCGGCAGGTTCTCGATGATCTTGTCCACGCGGCCGTCGACGGCGGTCACGTGCCCGACCTCGATCTGGCCGGAGGTCAGGACCTTGCCGAAGACGTGCGCGAGCGGCAGCCACAGGTACTGCACGTCGGCCTGGCTGACCAGCCCGGTCGCGGAGATGGCCTTCGCCATGTAGGACCAGTTGTCCTGCGGCAGGCGGACGCCCTTGGGGCGGCCCGTGGTGCCGGAGGTGTAGATGAGGGTCGCGAGCTGGTCGGCGGTGATCGCGCCGACGCGCTCCTTGATCAGCTCGGGGTGCTTCTCCAGGTACGCGGAACCGCGCGCCTCCAGCTCGGCGAGCGTCAGGACCCAGTCCTCGCTCTCCACGCCCTCCGCGTCGATGACCACGACATGCGTGAGCTCGGGAAGCTCCGCGCGCTTCTCCCGGGCCTTGGCGAGCTGGGCGGCGTCCTCCGCGATGAGGACCCGGCTCGCGGAGTCGGACAGGATGAACGCCGACTCCTCGGCGTTGGTCTGCGGATACACGGTCGTGGTGGCCGCGCCCGCGCAGAGGATGCCGAGGTCGGCCAGGATCCATTCCACCCGGGTCGAGGAGGCGAGCGCGACGCGCTGCTCCG
Source organism: Streptomyces sp. NPDC059371 (assembly GCF_042751995.1). Classification (NCBI taxonomy): domain Bacteria; kingdom Bacillati; phylum Actinomycetota; class Actinomycetes; order Kitasatosporales; family Streptomycetaceae; genus Streptomyces; species Streptomyces sp. NPDC059371. The sequence continues at coordinate 10,842 of NZ_JBHYXD010000087.1, forward strand.
GCTGGACGCCGAGTTCGATGAGACCGGCCGCGATGGCGTAGACCCGCTCCGCGGACTGCGCCCAGGTCAGCGACTTCCACTCGTCCGGCCCTTCGCCCGGGGCCGGTACCGGGTAGCGGTATGCCTCGGCGTCGGGTGTGGCCGCCACGCGCTCCAGGAAGAGGGCCGCGACGGACGGCGGACGGTTATCGATCAGGGTCTGTGTGTCGCTCACGACATCCTCCGGGGCCCCGCGGCAGTGCGGCTGGCTCAATTGCGGCTGTTGTTTAACTCGCGAGTAACTACCGAGCAGAGATCAGACTAGAGCGCGTCCGGCCGGTGCGTAAGAGGCGGCGGCAGGTCACTTCCCGGCCACTTCCCGCAGGACACACCCCTGAGACAAGCACAGAGCCCGCCGCGCCGGAGCGCGACGGGCCCTGAAATTCCGGGATTCGGCGTGGCTACTTCTTGCCCTTGGCCGAACCGCCGCTGTCGTCGCTGGACAGCACGGCGATGAAGGCTTCCTGCGGAACTTCCACAGAGCCCACCATCTTCATCCGCTTCTTGCCCTCCTTCTGCTTCTCCAGCAGCTTCCGCTTACGGGAGATGTCACCGCCGTAGCACTTGGCGAGGACGTCCTTGCGAATGGCGCGAATGGTCTCGCGGGCGATGACCCGGGAGCCGATGGCCGCCTGGATGGGCACCTCGAAGGCCTGCCGCGGAATCAGCTCGCGCAGCTTGGCGACCAGCCGGACGCCGTACGCGTAGGCCGCGTCCTTGTGCGTGACCGCCGAGAAGGCGTCGACCTTGTCGCCGTGCAGCAGGATGTCGACCTTGACCAGGCTGGAGGCCTGCTCGCCGGTGGGCTCGTAGTCCAGCGAGGCGTAGCCGCGGGTCTTGGACTTGAGCTGGTCGAAGAAGTCGAAGACGATCTCCGCGAGCGGCAGGGTGTAGCGGATCTCGACCCGGTCCTCGGAGAGGTAGTCCATGCCGAGCAGGGTGCCGCGCCGGGTCTGGCACAGCTCCATGATCGCGCCGATGAACTCCGAGGGGGCGAGGATGGTCGCCCGCACGACCGGCTCGTACACCTTGTCGATCTTGCCCTCGGGGAACTCGCTCGGGTTGGTGACCGTGTGCTCGCTGCGGTCCTCCATCTCGACGCGGTAGACCACGTTCGGGGCGGTCGCGATCAGGTCGAGCCCGAACTCGCGCTCCAGCCGCTCACGGATCACGTCGAGGTGCAGCAGTCCGAGGAAGCCGACACGGAAACCGAAGCCCAGCGCCGCGGAGGTCTCCGGCTCGTACACCAGCGCGGCGTCGTTGAGCTGGAGCTTGTCCAGGGCGTCGCGCAGCTCGGGGTAGTCGGAGCCGTCCAGCGGATACAGGCCCGAGAAGACCATGGGCCGGGGGTCCTTGTACCCGCCGAGCGCCTCGGTGGCGCCCTTGTGCAGGGTGGTGATCGTGTCACCGACCTTGGACTGGCGGACGTCCTTCACGCCGGTGATGAGGTAACCCACCTCACCGACACCGAGCCCGTCGGCCGCCTTCATCTCGGGGGACGAGACGCCGATCTCCAGCAGCTCGTGCGTGGCGCCGGTGGACATCATCTTGATGCGCTCACGCTTGTTGAGCTGCCCGTCGATGACACGCACGTACGTCACGACACCGCGGTACGAGTCGTAGACCGAGTCGAAGATCATCGCGCGCGCGGGGGCGTCCTGGACGCCGACCGGGGCGGGGATCTCGGCGACGACCTTGTCGAGCAGCGCCTCGACGCCCAGGCCCGTCTTGGCGGAGACCCTGAGCACGTCCGCGGGGTCGCAGCCGATGAGGTTGGCGAGCTCCTCGGAGAACTTCTCCGGCTGGGCGGCCGGCAGGTCGATCTTGTTCAGTACGGGGATGATCTTGAGGTCGTTCTCCATCGCCAGGTAGAGGTTGGCGAGAGTCTGCGCCTCGATGCCCTGAGCCGCGTCGACGAGCAGGACCGTGCCCTCACAGGCCGCGAGGGACCGGGACACCTCGTACGTGAAGTCGACGTGCCCGGGGGTGTCGATCATGTTGAGGATGTGGGTCTTGCCCGGATCCTCGGTCGGCGCCCAGGGCAGCCGGACCGCCTGGGACTTGATCGTGATGCCGCGCTCGCGCTCGATGTCCATACGGTCGAGGTACTGAGCACGCATCTGCCGCGCGTCCACCACCCCCGTGAGCTGGAGCATGCGGTCGGCGAGCGTGGACTTGCCGTGGTCGATGTGCGCGATGATGCAGAAATTGCGGATCAGAGCCGGGTCGGTACGGCTCGGCTCGGGCACATTGTTAGGGGTCGCGGGCACGCAGGGTCCTGTCTCTTGAGGCGCCTGTCGCCTCGGGTCGGATCGATACGTAGATTCCATGGTCCCACGCGCGGCGGGCTGCGACCGGTGTGGGCCGCGCGAGAGGGACGGCCGCGCCCGTCCCGAAGGCCCTGACCAGGGCGGCTGCGAACGGTCCCCGGGCCGGGAGCGCACGGCCGGTTTGAGCCGGTCGTGCGGGGGCTGGTAGCCTGGGTGGCTGTGTCTCGTGCCCTCTCTGCAGGAGACGCACCCAAGAAAATCAAACGGCGGGTGAGACGTGCCGTCTCACGCGCCTGAACCTGTAAAGGCTCATCAGTGGCGAACATCAAGTCCCAGATCAAGCGGATCAAGACCAACGAGAAGGCCCGGCTGCGCAACAAGGCCGTCAAGTCCTCTCTGAAGACCGCGATCCGCAAGGCCCGCGAGGCTGCTGCCGCGGGTGACGTCGAGAAGGCCACCGTCGCGGCGCGCGAGGCTTCGCGCAAGCTCGACAAGGCCGTCGCGAAGGGCGTCATCCACAAGAACCAGGCCGCCAACAAGAAGTCGGCGCTTGCTTCGAAGGTCGCCACCCTCCAGGGCTGAGTCGGCTGAGCTCTCCGGGGCTCGACCCTGACTTGTCTTGACGTGACCGTCGGCCGGACCCGAGCGGGCCCTCTCTCCCGCTCCCGACCCGACACCCCCGGATTCGCGCACGATCTGCGTTCGCCACGCGGGCGTGAATCCACCAGCTCGAACCGAAGGCCCCGCTCCTCCCTTCCCCGGGAGAACGAGCGGGGCCTTCGGTGTACCACTGGCTCTTCGGTGTACCACCGGGCCTTCGGTGTACCACTGGGTCGTCGGCGTACCGCTGGGTCGTCGGGGTGCTGCGGTGGACCTGGCGGGGCTAGCGGCGGCCGGAGCGGGCCGCGCGGGCGACGGCCACGACGGCCTTCTCCAGGGCGTACTCGGGGTCGTCCCCGCCGCCCTTCACCCCGGCGTCCGCCTCCGCGACCGCCGTGAGCGCCATGGCGACCCCGTCGGGCGTCCAGCCCCGCATCTGCTGGCGGACACGGTCGATCTTCCACGGCGGCATCCCGAGCTCACGGGCCAGATCGGCGGGCCTGCCGCCCCGCGCGGAGGACAGCTTGCCGATCGCCCGCACCCCCTGCGCGAGCGCGCTGGTGATCAGGACGGGGGCCACACCGGTCGACAGCGACCACCGCAGCGCCTCCAGCGCCTCCGCGGCCCGCCCCTCCACGGCCCGGTCGGCCACGGTGAAGCTGGACGCCTCGGCCCGCCCGGTGTAGTACCTCCCGACAACGGCCTCGTCGATCGTCCCCTCGACGTCCGCGGTGAGCTGCGACGCCGCGGAAGCCAGCTCCCGCAGATCGCTCCCGATGGAGTCCACCAGCGCCTGGCAGGCCTCCGGAGTGGCCGCCCGGCCCAGCGACCGGAACTCGCTCCGCACGAACGCCAGCCGGTCCGCCGGCTTCGTCATCTTGGGGCACGCCACCTCCCGCGCGCCCGCCTTGCGCGCGGCGTCGAGCAGCGCCTTGCCCTTGGCCGCGCCCGCGTGAAGGAGCACCAGGGTGATCTCCTCGGCGGGAGCCCCCAGATACGCCTTGACGTCCTTGATCGTGTCGGCCGACAGATCCTGCGCGTTGCGGACGATCACGACCTTGCGCTCGGCGAAGAGCGACGGGCTCGTCAGCTCGGCGAGCGTGCCCGGCTGCACCTGGTCCGGGGTGAGGTCCCGGACGTCCGTGTCGGCGTCGGTGGCCTTTGCGGCGGCCACCACCTCCTGCACGGCACGGTCGAGCAGGAGATCCTCCTGGCCCACTGCCAGCGTGACAGGGGCGAGAGGGTCGTCTTGTGCGGTCTTCTTGGCCATCACGGAAAGCATCCCACGCGCCACTGACACCAGGTGCCGCGAGCCGCGGCCCACGGAGGCCCGGCCTCGCCCGTCTGAATCGACCGGGGCCGGTCCGCGCGGCTGACTCGACCGGGGCTGATGGGGCGGCTGACCCGACCGGGGCTGATGGGGCTTGGCCGGCCCGAGTGCGCGCCGCCCGGCCGGACTGGCGCGTGGGCCCCGGTCGGGCCGGGTACGCAGGAACTCGCTCAAGCCTGCCTCGCGCGGCTGGGTCGACCGAGCCTGGTGGGGGCTTGGCCGGCCCAGGTGCGCGAGGCCCGGTCGGTCCGGCGCGTGGGGCCCGGTCGAGCTGAGCGTGCAGGAGCCCGGTCGGGCCTGGTGGGGGGCTTGGCCGGCCCAGGTGCCCGAGGCCCGGTCGAGCCGAGCGCGTGGGGCCCGGTCGGGCCTGGTGGGGGGCTTGGCCGCCCCAGGTGCATGGGGCCCGGTCGGACTCGGCTACGGCTCCTCGTGCCAGCCGTCCCATTCGGCCGCGAACTCGTCCAGTTCCTTCGCGTCGAGCCGTGCCTCGGGGTCCGTCAGCACCACCAGCCACTGCGCGTCCTCGGCATCGTCCTCGCCCGCGAGGGCGTCCCGCACGAGCTGCGGCTCCTCCAGCAGCCCGAACCGGTCACCGACGGCCTCCGCCGCCTCCTTCGCGGCGTCACGGTCGGGCAGCACCAGTACATGTCTCACATCGCTCACCCGAACATCTTCCGGTACGCCCGGCGCGGCCGACGCCGGGATCCCGGTCCGCCGCGTGTGATCTGCGCGGCTTCCCGGCCTCGGCTACCCGAACTCCTTGACCACCGGCACCCGGTCCAGCTCGATCCCGAAGCGTTCCCGGTACGTGGCCAGTACCTCCTCGTCGGTCGCAAGCTCCGTCACCTCCTTGGTCCCGTCGGCCGTCGACACGGTGAACTTGCGGCCGCTGAGCGTGATCCGGCCCCCGTCCTCGGTGACCCGCGAGCAGACCAGCGACCGGGTGAAGTGCGACAGCGGCGAGGTGCCGTGCCACCAGGCTCCGACACGGAAGTCCCCGAGGACACGCGGCCGTACCTCCAGCCGGTACTGGCGCTTGTCGCCCAGGAGGACGTCGAGGTCCTCGAGTTCCCGGGAATCGCCCGGTCCCCGCACCCCCGCCGCGTCCGGCGCCGACTCCACGACCCGGAACATGCCGCCGGGGTCCCGCTGTTCGCCCCGCTCCGTGAACGACAGCGGATAGTGGCTGTGGGCCCCGAAACCGACGTCGGTCAGCCAGTCGCCCCCGTCCACCGTCCGTACCCGCAGCGCGAGATGGTCGTAGGGAATCCCGGGCCTCCCGTCGTCCCCGTACACGCGCGCCGCGAGCAGCGTCACGTCGTAGCCCACCGCCCCCAGCAACGCCGCGAACGCGCCGTTCAGTTCGTAGCAGAAGCCCCCTCTGCGCGCTCCCACCACCTTGTCCAGCAGCCTCTTCTCCTCCAGCACGATCTCCTCGCCGAGATGGATCGACAGGTTCTCGAACGGCACTGTCCGCAGATGGCGGAGCTGCAGCTCGCGGAGCACATCGGACGTGGGCCATGCCGGGTGCGGGGCCCCAATGCGGCGAAGGTAGGCGTCGGCCTGTGCGGAGTTCATGCGTTCAGTGTCGCGCCACACCCAGCCCTTCGCCCTCACCGGTGACGGCCAGATCACCGTCCTCGTCGGTCCGCAGCACCACCGCGCCCCCGGCCCGCAGCGCCGCGACCGTGCTCGGAGCGGGGTGGCCGTACGGGTTGTCGCCGCCGACCGAGATGAGCGCGAGCCGGGGAGCCACCCTGCGTATGAGCTCCGGATCCTGATACGCCGATCCGTGATGGGCGACCTTGAGCACGTCCACACCGTCCAGCCCCTCGGCGGCCGGCGATCTCGCCAGGGCCTGCTGGGCGGGCGGCTCCAGGTCGCCGAGCAACAGCAGCCGCAGCCCCGCGGACCGCACGAGCAGCGTGACGCTGGCGTCGTTCGGGCCGTCCGGCGGCGGGACGGGATCCGGCGGCGGCCACAGCACCCGCCAGTCCAGGCGTCCCGCGCTCCTCCTCTCCCCCGCCACGGCCCGCGTCAGCGGGATGTGCCGTGCGCGCGCCTCCCGCCGTACGAACTCGGCCTGATCCGGCGGCTCTTCGAAGCCGGTCGTCTCGATCGCGCCCACCGAACGCCCCCGGAGCACACCGGGCAGGCCCGCGACATGGTCGGCGTGGAAGTGCGTCAGGACGACGAGCGGGATCCTGGTGACGCCGAGCGTGCTCAGACAGCGGTCGGCCAGCACCGGATCGGGCCCGGCGTCCACCACCACGGCGCTGCCGTCACCCACCGCGAGCACGCTCGCGTCACCTTGCCCCACATCGCACATCGCGAACCTCCAGCCGGGCGGCGGCCATCCCGTGATCACCCGGGTGAGCGGCGGCGGCTGCACCACGAACAGCAGAAGCAGCACAGCGCCCACAGCACTCGGCAACGGATGTCTCAGCAGCCGACGCCCGGCGACCACGCCGGCCGCCATGACAAGAGCCAGCAGCAGTGCGCCCGTCCAGGTGTCGGGCCAGTCCACTCCTCCACCGGGCTGCGCCGCCCCCGTGCGCGCGATGCCCGCGATCCACCGGGCGGGCCAACTCGCCCACCACGCGAGGAGCTTGGCCACGGGCATCGCCCAGGGGGCGGTCGCCAGGGTCGCGAATCCCAGCACCGTGGCCGGTGTGACCGCGAACTCCGCGAGGAGATTGCACGGCACCGCCACCAGACTCACCCGGGCCGACAGCACGGCGACCACCGGCGCGCACAGCGCCTGCGCGGCGGCGGCCGCGGCCAGCGCCTCGGCCACGCGCGGCGGCACCCGGCGTCGCCGCAGGGCCGCGCTCCAGCCCGGGGCGAGCGTGAGCAGGGCTCCGGTCGCGAGGACGGAGAGCAGGAACCCGTAACTGCGGGCGAGCCAGGGGTCGTACAGCACCAGGACCAGAACCGCGGCGGCCAGCGCCGGGACCAGCGATCTGCGGCGCCCGGTCGCGATGGCGAGCAGCGAGATCCCTCCGCAGGCCGCCGCCCGCAGCACGCTCGGGTCCGGCCGGCACACGACGACGAAGGCGAGCGTGAGCGCTCCGCCGAGCAGGGCGGTCGCCCTCAGCGGAACCCCGAGCCGCGAGGCGAGGCCCCGGCGCTCCACCCGTTGGGCGAGGCCGGGTGGCCCGGTGAACAGCGCGAGGACGATGACGAGATTTCCCCCGCTGACCGCGAGAAGGTGCGTGAGGTCGGTGGCCTTGAAGGCGTCGTCCAGCTCCGGCGTGACACGTGAGGTGTCGCCCACCACCAGCCCTGGCAGCAGCGCCCGCGCGTCCGTGTCCAGGCCGTCGGTCGCCTTGCGCAGCCCTTCGCGCAGCCGGCCCGCGAACCGCTGCGGACCGGACGGCGCTCCGACCACCTCCGGCGGCGCACTCCCCCGTACCCGCAGTACCGCGGCGACGTCCTCCCCGTCCGACAGGGCGGGCACGACCCGCGCCGCCACCCGAAGCCGGGTCGACGGCAGCAGCGACAGCCAGGGCGAGCGGTCGCCGGCCCGGCGGGGCGCGCCTCGTCGGGAGCGGGCGTCGACGATCACCAGCACCGGGGTCCGGGTGGCCAGCACCGTGCCGTCCGCCTGGGTGACCCGCGTGACGTCGGCGTCGAACATCAGGGCCGTCGGGGCGATGTGGTCCCCGTTGATCCGGGGCCGGGTGAGGCGGGGATCGGAGGTGATCTCCACCTCCGCGGTCACGTGGGCGAAGCTCTCAGCGAGGGCGGGGACAGGGCCGCGTCGCAGGTCCGCCGTGTGCAGCCCCGCGGAGGCCGCGGCGGCACCGACGCAGAGGAGCACGGCGGCGACGGACACCCACAAACCGGGTCGCACGGCGCCCGAGTGTCCTTGCCGAACGTCACCGACGGCTCCCCGGCGGACGCCCCGATCTCCCGGCCCCGCCCGCGCGCCCCTCCTCCCCACCGCCAGCAGCGCGCCGGCCGCGGCCAGGGACACAGCCACGACGACCGTGACCCGGCCCGGCGACGCTCCGACGCTCACCGCCGCCGTGAGCCAGGCCGCCGCCGCGGGGGCCACGAGCCGGAGGTCGACCGGCCCCTCCGACCTGGGATGCGAGGCCCCCAGCCGTCTCCCCGAAGCCGCGTGCACGGGCCGCCGGCCGGTGACGCCGGGGATGCCCGCGGGGCGCCCCAGGGACCTCTGCGACTCCCCGGGCTCCGTCGTCGTCCCAGGCCGGGGCTCCGGCATTCCCACCGGCCCGCCGGAAACCCCGCTGGACGTCGGGGCCACCCGCCGGCGCCTCACCTCGGAACCGGGGCCGGGGCCGGAACCGGAGCCGCTCATGGCCGCACCAGGTCCCGGAGATCGGCGAAGCGGCGGTCTCCGATCCCGTTCACTTCGCGGAGCTCGTCGACCGAGCGGAAACCGCCGTGCGCCACGCGGTAGTCGACGATGTGCCGGGCCAGGACGGGTCCGACCCCGGGCAGGCTGTCGAACTGCTCGACGGTGGCCGTGTTGAGAGGAATCGGTGCCGGCGGCACCGCTCCCGCCAAGGATCCCGTGGCGCCGAACGGCCCTGAACCGCCGGCACCGCCCGGTCCGGCTCCCGTCGGGGGCGCGGTCGCGCCGACCATGATCTGTTCGCCGTCAACGAGGACCCGGGCGCGGTTGAGGCCGTCGCTGTCCGTGCCGGGCCGTAATCCGCCGGCGGCGCGCAGGGCGTCCTCGACGCGGGACCCGGCCGGCAATCGCCGGAGTCCGGGGGTGCGCACCTTTCCGCCCACGTCCACGACGACCACACCCCCACCGGTGCCGGGGGCGTCCGGAGTTCCGGCCGGCGCTCCGGATTCCCCGCCCGGCCGGTCGCCCGGCGCACGCTTCCCGGCGTACGGCGCGGCGGCGCTCATCACCTCAGGGGCCCGGACGGGCCGCGTCCGGCCCGTCCAGAAGTGCTGCACGGCGAAGACGGCCGCCACGACCAGCAGCACGGTCAGCGCGGCCACGCTCCTGCGTTCCAGACCGCACCGCGACTGCAGCCACAACGGCAGCCGCTCCCGCACCGCGAGCCCGGCCCGGTCCCGCCAGGCACCCGCTTCCCTGTCCGGACCGTGCGAGGCCGGTTCGCCGACGGTGGGTTCACTCGCGGTCGGCTCACCCACGATCAGTTCACGCGGCGGCGACCAACTCGTGGGCAGCGTGCCCGCGTCCCCGTCATCGCGGCCCGCCCCCGGTGGCCCGTTCCCCGACTCGCGCCGTCCCTGGGCGTGTTCGGTGAAGAGGGCGTCGGCGCGCAGGCGGAGGGCCGCGGCCGATGCCTCGTGGCGGCGCGTCCGGCTTCGCCGGTCACGGCGGCGGTGACGGCTGCGGCTGTCGGAGAGAGGGCCACGACCCGGGCCACTGGTCGGAGTCGCGGTGCGTGAGCTCGATCGAAGTTCCATGCGGCGAGAATGCGGCAACCCGGCACCCTCGCGATGATCATGCTCAATTCCGGTGGAAAGCGACCCAGTTGTAGATAACTCCATCACCCGCACGAGCGACGCACGCCAGTGACACAGCGGCTGGTGACGCAGCGGCTGGTGACACAGAAGCTGGTGACACAGGTACCGGTCTCCTCATCGGGGCGACACGACCGCCGCCAGCAGCCCGGGCCCGGTGTGGGCGCCGATCACCGCGCCCACCTCGCTCACGTGCAGTTCGGCGAGTCCCGGCACCCGCGCCCGCAGCCGGTCAGCGAGGGCCGACGCCCGCTCGGGAGCCGCCAGATGGTGAACGGCGATGTCGACCTGGGCGCTGCCCGCCCGGTCGACGACGATCTCTTCCAGCCGCGCGATCGCCTTGGACGACGTCCGGACCTTTTCGAGGAGTTCGATGCGGCCGTCGCGGAGCTGCAGCAGCGGCTTCACGGCGAGCGCGGAACCCAGCAGGGCCTGCGCGGCCCCGATCCTGCCGCCCCGGCGGAGGTAGTCGAGGGTGTCGACGTAGAAGTGGGCGGACATGCCCGCGGCCCGCTTCTCGGCGGCCGTGACCGCGTCGTCGACGGACCCGCCCGCCTCGGCGGAATCGGCGGCGGCCAGCGCGCAGAACCCGAGAGCCATGGCGACCATCCCCGTGTCGACGACGCGCACCGGCACCGGGGCCTCGCGCGCCGCGAGCACGGCGGCGTCGTAGGTTCCCGAGAACTCGGAGGAAAGGTGCAGCGAGACGATGCCGGTTGCGCCGGACTCGGCGACCTCGCGGTAGGTCGCGGCGAAGGTCTCGGGGCTGGGCCGGGAGGTCGTGACGGGGCGCCGCTTCTGCAGTGCCAAGGCCAGGGAGCGCGCCGAGATCTCGGTGCCCTCTTCGAGCGCCTGGTCCCCGAGGACCACGGTCAGGGGAACCGATGTGATGCCGTGGCGCTCCATCGTCCGCGGCGGCAGGTAGGCCGTTGAATCGGTGACGATCGCGACATGGCGGGACATGAGCTGGAGATTACCTGGCGGGACCGGTGCGCGGCAGCCCGGCCCCTTCCACCTGCGGTCGGAACGGCTGGATCATGTCGTGCTCTCGGGGCGGGGCTTCTTCTGCCAAGGGTAGGTGGGCCGTTGACCGGGCGGCGTGATGGCCGAACGGCCGGCCCCGTCGTCGGGAGGGGACTGCCGGGTCCCGGGCGCGCTCTGTCCGCCGGAGCTCTCCGCGTCCGCGGCGGGAGCGTCGGGCCAGGACCTGGGCGGTCCCGGCTCCTTGGTCCAGTGACGCAGGGCGCCGGCCTCCACGTCGATCTGGGCGCTCAGTGTGTCCAGGTCGTCGCCAGCGAAGCGGTGGGCCCGGTCGCGGGCGGCCCAGCGCAGCGAGTCCGCCGACTCCGTGATCCGCCGGGTGCGCTCCCGCAGGCCCGGGAGCCGGGTGGCGAGCGTGTTCCGGTCGGGCTCGGTCTCCAGACGCTTCAGTTCGGCGTCCAGCTCGTGCCCGTGGGTGCTGAGCCGCTCGAAGAGGCTCAGGGACTCCTTGAGGGACTCGTCCTCCGCCGCGCTCGCCTGGAGCGCGTCCTGGGTGGCGCGCATCGATGTGCGCAGCGACAGTCTGAGCTGGGCGAGCTCGCCCTGGGGGCCGGGCTGGGCGAAGGTCTTCGCCCGCAGCGTGGTGTCCTCGACCGTGCGCCGGGCCTGCGAGATGGTGCGGTCCACACCGCGCTTGGCGGCGCCGACCACCTTCACCGTCGCATACGCGCCGAACACCACGAACAGCAGGAAGAGCAAGGCGATCACGGTGATCACGGTACCCATCACACTCCTCCTCCGACCGGCCGCGGCAGCTTTCGCCGCGCTCTCAACGGTAAACGCTGCGGGCAGGTTCAGGGTTCCGGAAGAACCCCGAACCTGCCCGTAGGGGACTACCCCGAGCCGCCGCGCGGCCCGGACCTGCGCGCCTACGCCGTGACGATGTTGACCAGCTTCGGCGCGCGCACGATCACCTTGCGGATTCCCGCGCCGTCCAGCGCCGCGACGACCTTCTCGTCGGCCAGCGCCACCTTCTCCAGCTCCGCGTCGGTGATCGACGGGGAGACCTCCAGGCGGGCCTTGACCTTGCCCTTGATCTGCACGACGCAGGTCACGGCCTCGTCGACGACGTACGCCGGGTCGGCGACGGGGAAGTCCTGGTGGACGACCGAGTCGGCGTGGCCCAGCTTGCGCCACAGTTCCTCGGCGATGTGCGGGGCCAGCGGCGCGACCATCAGCACCAGGTCCTCGGCGACCGGACGCGCGATGGGGCCGCCCGTCTTGGTCAGGTGGTTGTTCAGCTCGGTGACCTTGGCGATGGCGGTGTTGAAGCGCATGCCCTCCAGGTCCTGGCGCACACCGTCGATCGCCTTGTGCAGGGCACGCAGGGTGTCCTCGTCCGGCTCGGAGCCGACGACCGTGACCTCGCCGGTCGTCTCGTCGACGACGTTGCGCCACAGCCGCTGCAGCAGGCGGTACTGGCCCACCACCGCGCGCGTGTCCCAGGGGCGGGACACGTCCAGGGGACCCATCGCCATCTCGTACAGGCGCAGGGTGTCCGCTCCGTACTCGTCGCAGATCTCGTCCGGGGTGACCGCGTTCTTCAGGGACTTGCCCATCTTGCCCAGCAGCCGGGAGACCTTCTCGCCCTGGTAGTAGTAGGCGCCGTCGCGCTCCTCCACCTCGGCGGCCGGTACGGCGATACCGCGGCTGTCGCGGTACACGTAGGCCTGGATCATGCCCTGGTTGAACAGCTTGTGGAACGGCTCGGCCGACGAGACGTGGCCCAGGTCGAACAGGACCTTCGACCAGAAGCGCGCGTACAGCAGGTGCAGCACGGCGTGCTCGGCACCGCCGACGTACAGGTCGACGCCGCCCGTGGGCTGACCCTCGCGCGGGCCCATCCAGTACTGCTCGATGGCCGGGTCGACCAGCGCGCGGTCGTTGTGCGGGTCCAGGTAGCGCAGCTCGTACCAGCAGGAACCGGCCCAGTTGGGCATGGTGTTGGTCTCACGGCGGTACTTGCGCGGGCCGCGGCCGTCCTCCAGGTCCAGGGTGACGTCGACCCAGTCCTCGTTGCGGGACAGCGGGGTCTCGGGGGACGTGTTCGCGTCGTCCGGGTCGAAGGTGCGCGGCGAGTAGTCCTCGACCTCCGGCAGCTCCAGGGGCAGCATCGACTCGGGCAGCGAGCGGGCGACGCCGTCCTCGTCGTAGACGATCGGGAAGGGCTCGCCCCAGTACCGCTGGCGGCTGAACAGCCAGTCGCGCAGACGGAAGTTGACGGTGCCCTCGCCGATGCCGCGGCGCTCCAGCCACTCCGTGATGCGCGCCTTGGCGTCGACGACGCCCAGGCCGTCCAGGGAGACATCGTCGCCGGCGGAGTTGACGATCTTCGCGTCGTACGAGGCGAAGGCGTCGTCCCAGGCAGAGGCGTCGGTACCGCGGTCGTCCGAGGGCTCGACCACACAGCGCATGGGCAGCTCGAAGGCGCGCGCGAACGCGAAGTCGCGGCTGTCGTGCGCCGGGACGGCCATGATCGCGCCGGTGCCGTAGCCCATCAGCACGTAGTCGGCGATGAAGACCGGGACCTTCTCGCCGTTGACCGGGTTGGTGGCGAACACGCCGGTGAACACACCGGTCTTGTCCTTGGCCTCGGCCTGGCGCTCGACGTCGGACTTCGAGGCGGCCTGCGCGCGGTAGGCGGCGACGGCCTCGGCGGGCGTCGCGTGACCGCCCGTCCACACGTCGTGGGTGCCCTCGGGCCAGGCGGCCGGGGTGAACTTCTCGACCAGGGGGTGTTCCGGGGCCAGCACCATGTAGGTGGCGCCGAACAGGGTGTCCTGGCGGGTGGTGAAGACCGTGATCGCTTCGCCGTCGACCGGGAAGTCGACACGGGCTCCCTCGGAGCGGCCGATCCAGTTGCGCTGCTGCAGCTTGATGGCCTCGGGCCAGTCCAGCGCGTCCAGGTCGTCCAGCAGACGGTCCGCGTAGGCGGTGATGCGCATGTTCCACTGACGCAGCTTGGACTTGAAGACGGGGAAGTTGCCCCGCTCGGAACGGCCGTCGGCGGTGACCTCCTCGTTGGCCAGGACGGTGCCCAGACCGGGGCACCAGTTGACCGGCGCGTCGGAGGCGTACGCCAGGCGGTAGCCGCTCAGGACGTCGGCGCGCTCGGCGGCGCTCAGTTCGTTCCACGCGCGCGAGGTGCCGTCGACGGCGACGGCACGCTCACCGCTCTCGAACTGGGCGATCAGCGCGGAGATGGGACGGGCCTTGTCGGCTTCGTCGTCGTACCAGGAGTTGAAGATCTGCAGGAAGATCCACTGGGTCCACTTGTAGTACTCCGGGTCGATCGTGGCGAACGACCGGCGCTTGTCGTGGCCCAGGCCCAGCGCGCGGAGCTGGACCTTCATGTTCTCCATGTTGGCCTCGGTGGACACGCGCGGGTGCGTGCCGGTCTGCACGGCGTACTGCTCGGCGGGCAGGCCGAAGGCGTCGAAGCCCAGGGTGTGCAGGACGTTGTGGCCCGTCATCCGCTGGAACCGGGCGTATACATCGGTGGCGATGTAGCCCAGGGGGTGGCCCACGTGCAGACCCGCGCCCGAGGGGTACGGGAACATGTCCATGATGAACTTCTTGGGCCGCGCGGCCAGCTCCGGGTCCCCGGCCAGGTCGCCGGTGGGGTTCGGGGCCTCGTACGTGCCCTCGGCGTCCCAGAAGTCCTGCCAGCGTGCCTCGATGTCGGCGGCCAGGGCGGCCGTGTAGCGGTGCGGCGCGGCCGACTCTGCGGTGGCGGCAGCGGTGTTCGTCTCGCTCATGTCCTCAAAGCTCCATCGATCGTCTCTGCCAGCGGAAATGAAAAAGCCCCTCGCACAGGAGGGGACGCCGCGCTGATGCCGACCACGATGCGTCAGCGGTCGGGGCTGATCAGCGCGGCTCGCTAAGCAGAAGGCGTACGGCACGCATGGCGTCAGGGTACCGCAGCGCCCGCGCGGGCCGCGACGAGCTTCCGTGCCCGCCGGCGCCCCGTGTCACCCCCGCGGGCGGCAAAAAAATGTTGACCGATGTTCAAATTTTACTTCGCTTAACGGACGCTTGCGGACAACACAAAGACCTCATTGCCCTTTGGTAACAACGCAATAACTCAAACGTGGAGCTCGGCGTGTTTTCTCGACCTAGAGTGCGCCTTCGGGACCGCTTCCCCGAACCGTAGGGAGTACCCCTCATGAACCCTCGTCGTAACAACAGCTCACTTCCCCGGGTGGGCCGTTCGGCCTACGGGACGGCCACGGCTGTCGTCCTGGTCCTCATACCCGTGTTCGTGCTGGTGGGAGGAAACGCAGTCCAGGACTTCCTGAACTTCGGCGCCGGCGTCCTGTCGCTGGTCTCCCTGTCCTGCTCGGTGATCTGGGGGCTGGTCGCCACCGACCGGATCTTCCTGAACACCCGCCAGCGACTGGTGGCCCAGGCCGTGCACCGGACGACCGCCGTGTCCTCGGTCGCCTTCCTGTTGTTGCACATCACGGTGAAGATCGCGCTCGACCACACGAGCCTGCTCTCCGCCCTCGTCCCCTTCAGCCTCGGCGTCACGGGCATCGGCGGGCTCATCGGCCTCGGCTCCCTGGCCGGCCTGCTGATGATCTTCACGGCCGTCACCGGCGCCCTGCGCAGCGCCTTCGCCTCGCCGGCACCGGTCGCGGCCCGCTGGCGCGCGATGCACATGCTGGCCTACCCGGCCTGGTGCGCCGCGCTCGTCCACGGCCTCTACGCGGGTCGCGCGGCGAAGCCGATCTTCACGATCCTCTACAGCCTGTGCCTGCTCGCGGTCATGGGTGCCCTGGCCCTGCGGACCTCACCGGCCCCCTTCAAGCACAGGGTCGCGGCGAGGGTCCTGGCGCTCATCGGCGGCGGCAACGCCCGCGGGTTCCGCGAGGACCTGGAGGCGTCCCGCGCCGCCGCGATGGAGTCCCCGCAGGGTCCGGGAGGCCGCTCCGACCGGCGTTCCGCGGGCGACGACGGCGTCCCGTCGCCGCGCACGGAGCGCAAGGAGGCCTCGTCCACGCTGTTCGGCGGCGCGCAGGCCGGTGCGGACACGGCCGGCTTCGCGGCGGCCTACCGGACCGCCACACCCGGCGACGCACCCGCGGCCCCCGGCACGCAGCAGTTCCAGATGCCCGTGAACGCGCAGCCCACAGAGACGTTTCCCCGCGTCGGCAACGGTGGCGCGCAGAGCTGGCCCGTCCCTCAGTCGGCCCCCGTGGGCGAGGCCCCGGCATCGGCGTACGACCCGCTCAACGACACCGGATACACCACCCCCGTCTACGGCGCTCAGCCCGCCGGCGGCTACGGCACGAGTGATGTGTACAACACCGGTGAGACGAACGCGTCCTACCGCACGTACAACACCAACGACACGTACGACAGCGGTCCCACGACTGACGTACTGCCGGGCGCCTTCGACGCTCCTGGCTCCGGTGAATCATGGAATGCCCCTTCCGGAGGCTTTAAGTGAACGAGGCCCTGCCCGACGTCCCGGAGGTCCGCGTAGTCGGACTTCCGCAGCTCACGTCGGGTTTCGACCTGGTTGAACGTCTTGATCTACCCATGCACCTCAAGGTGCACGGTCCGCTCGAACCGCTGGGCGGAGAAGAGCTCGCAAGCCTCGCCGAGGACATCAATCTGAAGGGTCGCGGCGGGGCGGGCTTCCCGTTCGGCAGGAAACTGCGCTCGGTGGCCGAGTCGGCCATCAAGAAGGGCATCCGCCCGGTGGTTGTCGTCAACGGAAGCGAGGACGAACCGGCCTGCCGCAAGGACACGGTGCTCATCAACCGTGCCCCGCACCTCATCCTGGACGGCGCTCTCCTGGTCGCCGAGGCCATGGGCGCCCGCCAGCTCGTGATCGGCGTGACCCGCGAGTCGACCCAGCGCTCCATGGAAGCGGCGCTGGCCGAGCGGGGGCTGAGCAACCGGAGGGGATCGCCCCTTCGCGCGCGCGTGCAGCGCAACCCGGTGCGGATGGTGACCGGCGCGGCCGCGTCGCTGATCCGCTCGATCGACGGCGGCCCGGCGGTGCCGCCCGGCCGCAAGGTCAGCGCCTCCCAGGCGGGCGTCGGGGGCGCGCCCACCCTGCTGTCGAACGCCGAGACGTTCGCGCAGCTAGCCATCGCCGCCCGCATCGGCCCCGACCGCTACCGCAACACGGGCCTGTACGACGAGCCCGGCACCGTCATGCTCACCGTCTCGGGCGCGGTCGCGCGCCCCATGGTGATCGAGGTCCCCACCGGCGTGCCCCTGCGCTACGTGCTGCAGCTCGCCGGCGCCCCCGCCATGCCCCAGGGCGTGCTGACCGGCGGCTACCACGGCAAGTGGCTGGACGCGGCGACGGTCAACGAGGCGATCGTCTCGCGGGACTCCCTGGCCGCGGTGGGCGGTGCGCTCGGCGCCGGCGCGATCCTCCCCATCACCCAGGAGACCTGCCCGCTGGGCGAGTCGCTGCGCGTGGCGCAGTGGCTGGCCGACGAGAGCGCGGGACAGTGCGGCCCCTGCTACCTCGGCCTGCCCGCCGCCGCGCGCGGCCTGGCCGACATCCTCAACGGCGGCGGCCCGGCCGCGCTGGAGGCCGTGAAGCAGGTCGCCAAGTCCGTGAAGCGGCGCGGCGCCTGCTCCCACCCGGACGGCTCGGCGATGTTCATCGAGTCAACCCTGAAGGCGTTCACGGACGACCTGGCCGCGCATGTCCTCGGAAACGGCTGCGGAAGGCCCGTAGAAGGCGTTCTGCCGCTCTTCGAGGACGGCCAGGTCCCCATGGGCGTCCTGAGCGGCCCGGGCGAGCAGGAGACGGGCACCAGCCGCCAGAAGATCTTCGTCGACTGGACGCTGTGCCGCGGGCACGGCCTGTGCGCCGACCTCCTTCCCGAGGTCTTCGAACTGGGCGCCGACGGCTTCCCCACCGTCGCGCAGGCTCCGGTGCCGCAGTTCGCCGAGGCGAAGGCCCTGCGCGCGGTGCGCCGCTGCCCGGCGCTGGCCCTGCGCATCGAGGAGGACACCCGGGGCTCCGCGCCCTCGCGCAACCTGCCGGTCCTCTCCCAGGGGCGTGGGCGCCGCGCGCTCGGCAGCGGCCGCTGACACGAAGGAGCGGGCCACCAGGAACCGGTGGCCCGCCTTCGACATGTTCGGTGCGAGGCACCCCGCGGTCGGTATGTTCCGCGCGAGGTACCGGGAGAACGAAGAAGCGGACCACCCTGATCGGGTGGCCCGCTCTCAACGTCTGTGGAGCTAAGGAGAATTGAACTCCTGACCTCCTGCATGCCATGCAGGCGCTCTACCAACTGAGCTATAGCCCCTTGTGGCCACGCGGCGAGCCGCGTTTTCACCGTGTCCGCCGGTTTCCCCGGCGGCGACGCCAACATTACACGGTCCCCCTGGTGAACCACCAAATCGTTTCCCGTGTGTACCGATTCGGGCCTCATGTCGCATTTTTTTACGAGGTGCAGCCGCCGGCGGGCGACGGCCAGGGGTGCCTGCTGGACCGCCGCGCCCAGGGGATGCCCGAACGTACGGCCGGACGCGGCTCCTGACGGGCTTCACGGGCCTCGTGACGGCCTCGTGGGCCTCCGGGGCACGGAAGGGTGCGCGGAGGATGCGCGGAGGCCGTTCCAGGGCGGCCGCGGTGTCCCCGCTCGCGCGGACGCGCGGGTGGCGGGGAGTCAGGCCGTGACGAACGAATAGAAGCGCTTGAGGGTGCAGAGTTCATCGAGGAGCCGTGCGTAGATCGGCTCGCCCTCCAGCTCGCGGTACGTCTCGATCGGGTCGCCTTTTATGATCAGCGCCCGCGCGCATTCCTCGCACCAGTACTGGTAGTCGTGGTTGACCGGCTCCATGTCGCGGACGATCGGCGTACCACTGCCGCACCAATCGCATTTCCGCCTGTGCGCACCCATCAGTCAGCTCCAGCAGTGGCCGCAGGCCGTGCACACGTAAGAGATTCCACCGTTGTCACCGAGAACCTGGGCAACGTGGACCGATCCACAGGAAGGGCAGTCAAGGAGGTTGGCTTTCGTGCTGTTCGGTGCCGCTTCGAGGAGATCGTGGACCTCCTCGAGGATGCTGGCAGGCATCGCTACTCCCTCCCGTCGGGCCGCGCCCCCTTCCGGCCGTTTGATTCTGCCACGGCCGGAGCAATACGGTCAGCGACGCCTTCGTACCAGTCCGGACACGGGCCCCCGGTGCGGCTCCGGCGACCGGCGCATACGAGCACGCCAGGAGCGCGTCCGCCAAGGTATACGCCCCAGGGACCCCAAGTGACTCAAGCGGGTTCGAGAAGAGTGTGCCCAAGACCACGGCACCCACGGGCGCCGGGAGAGGGCGCGCGGCTCCCGACGGTGTCACGGCCGCCGCCGGGGCGACGCCTCCGGCGGGTCCACGAGGCGGCTTTCGGTATCGATCCGCCCAACTGCGCCCGCTTCGGCACATTCTTCGGAGAATCGGCCCCAACTCGGCGATGAACAACGAAAAATCCCGCCCCCTTACGGGAACGGGATCTTTCATCACTCTGTCCGACAACTCGAGAGAGTCGATCTGTGGAGCTAAGGAGAATTGAACTCCTGACCTCCTGCATGCCATGCAGGCGCTCTACCAACTGAGCTATAGCCCCTTGCGTTCTTCCCGCCCTGCGGGCCGAACAAGAAGAACTTTAGCCTGCGACCAGCCGGAAAGTGAAATCCGGTCCCCCCGGGCCCCACGGCCGGACGGAGAGCCGCCCGGCGCGCCTCAGTCGTCGTCGCCGAGGACCGGCTCCGGCAGCGTGCCGGCGTTGTGCTCCAGGAGGCGCCAGCCGCGCACGCCCTCGCCGACGACGGACCAGCAGCAGTTGGACAGGCCGCCGAGGCCCTCCCAGTGCCGTGACTCCAGACCGAGCAGCCGGCCGATGGTGGTGCGGATCGTGCCACCGTGGCTGACGACGACGAGGGTGCCGTCGTCCGGGAGCTTGTCCGCGTGCCGCAGCACCACGGGGGCCGCGCGGTCGGCGACCTCGGTCTCCAGCTCGCCCCCGCCGCGCCGCACCGGCTCACCGCGCTTCCACGCGGCGTACTGCTCGCCGTGGCGGGCGATGATCTCCTCGTGCGTCAGCCCCTGCCAGACGCCCGCGTAGGTCTCGCGCAGGCCCTCGTCGTGGGTGACGTCGAGGCCGGTCAGGGCGGCGAGCTCGGCGGCCGTGGCCGCGGCACGCTTGAGGTCCGAGGCGACGATGGCGTCGGGCTTCAGGGAGGCGAGCAGCCGGGCGGCGCGTCGGGCCTGCTCGATGCCCGTCTCGGTCAGCTCGACGTCCGTGGACCCCTGGAAGCGGCGGTCCACGTTCCAGGAGGTCTGGCCGTGCCGCCACAGGATGACGCGACGGCCCCTGCCCGGCTTCGCCTCGGTCGCGCCGGCGGCGCCACGGGCCTCGGCGGTCACCGCAGCTCCTCCATACCGGCGGAGTCCTCCTCGACCTGGAACTTGGCGTGCTCGGCGGCCTTGCCGCGGGTCGCCTTCGCCTCTTCGGGCAGGTCGAGCTCCGGGCAGTCCTTCCACAGCCGCTCCAGGGCGTAGAAGACGCGCTCCTCGCTGTGCTGGACGTGCACCACGATGTCGACGTAGTCGAGCAGCACCCAGCGGGCCTCGCGGTCGCCCTCGCGGCGCACCGGCTTGGCGCCGAGTTCCTTGTTCAGGCGCTCCTCGATCTCGTCGACGATCGACTTGACCTGACGGTCGTTGGGCGCGGACGCCAGGAGGAAGGCGTCGGTGATGGAGAGAACATCGCTCACGTCGTAGGCGATGATGTCGTGCGCGAGCTTGTCGGCGGCCGCCTGTGCGGCGGTCTGAATGAGCTCGATGGAGCGGTCCGTGGCGGTCACTACGCGGCTTTCCGTCGGCGGTCGGTTACGACTCAAGGGTCTCACGGACCGCCGAGGACACCCCACGCGTTTCTCCGGCCACGCCCCGGGGACGGCCCCGGGGCGTGATGCCGGTCACCCGCGGGTCACCCCGTCGAGCGGCTGGTGATCTTGTAGTCCTGGCCGAGGACGACGGACACGTCCGCGTTGCCGTTGGCCTTGCCCTTCTTCACGCTGCTGGTGGGCAGCCCCAGGGTCTTGGCGACCTCGACCGCGTCGTCCTTCTTGGCGGCGTCACCGTAGGTGATCGAGGACACGCTCCGGGCGGCGGAGGTGCCGGAGTCCAGGAACGTGTAGCCGCCGTTGACCAGGGCGACCCGGGCCTGGCCGGTGGCCGCCTTCTGGCCGGTGGCGTTCTCGATGCCGACGCGGACCGCGGAGCCCGCCTCGGGGCTCTTCGCCGTACCGCCCAGGACGTCCTTGATCACGCTGTTGGAGGTGCTCGCGGTCAGTGTGCCGTCCTGCTGTGCGGGCAGCAGCGCGGTCTTGTAGTCGCCGCCCTTGGCGAGGTCGGCGAGCTTGGCGAGGAAGGCGCCGAGGTCCTGGTCGGTCAGGGACGGGTCGAGGATCTGGGCCAAGGTCTGCACGGTGGTGGTCGCGGCCTGCTTGTCCGAGGACAGCTTGCGCATCACGCCCTGCATGACCTGGCCGAACCGCTCGAGCTGCGCGTTCTGGGCCTCGTCCGGGGCGCGGTAGGTGGCGTAGGCGACGGCCGTCTTGCCGGTGAGGGTCTGGTCCTCGCCCTTCTTGACGAGCGGGGCCTCGCCCTTCTTCTTGGCGTCGGGGTCCGGCACGTCGGTGTTGGTGGTGACCTCGATGTTGCCGACGAGTTCGACGAGGTTGTTCAGGTAAGGGGTGTCGAGCCGCCAGGTGCCCTGGATGCTGGTGCCCAGCACGGTGTCGAGGGCGTCCCGCGTCCCGGAGGAGCCGTCCGAGTCGACGGACTTGGCGAGCGTGGTCGTCGAACCGTCGTCGTCCGTCAGGGCGAGGGAGTTGGGCAGCAGGACGGTGGTGCCCTGCCTGGTGGTGGTGTTGTCGACGAGCAGGGCCGTGGAGGTGCCGCCGCCCTTGGTGTTGTGCAGATGGACGACGATCACGTCGCGCTTCTGCGCGGCGACGGGCGTCGTGACCCCGGGCTTGGCGTCCGAGGCGGTGCCCGGCAGCTTGCCCGCGTACCAGAGGTAGCCCGCGCCACCGGCCACCACCAGCGCCACGACGACGACCAGGGCGACGATCCGGCTGCGGGCGCGGCGCTTGGCCTCCTCGCGGCGCTCGGTGCGGTTCTCGGTGAACTTCAGCCAGTCGATGACGTCCTCGGACTCGGTCTCCTGGTCCTCGACGAAGGCGAACTGCTCGGTGTGGTAATCCCGGTCGGTCCCGGGGGCGTCGCCGTTCGGGGGCCCGGCCTGCTGCGGGATGCGCGCGGTCTGCTCGGCGACCCGGGGCTGCCGGCCGGTGCTCGCGGCGCCGGCCGTGTCGGCACTCCGCCCGTAGCCGTCGTACGGCGCCTGGGTGGTACCGCTCCCGCCGGCCCGGGGCGTCTGGGTGCCGAACGGGTCGAAGGAGTCGTACGAGGCGGCGGAAGGCTGCTGACCGGTGTCGTAGGGCGACACGGGCTCCTGCCTGCCGGTGTCGTAGGGCGACACCGTTGGCTGCTGGCCCGTGTCATAGGGCGACACCGTTGGCTGCTGGCCTGTGTCATAGGGCGACACAGGCTGCTGGTGGCCCGTGTCGTAGGGCTGGACGGGTTCCTGACGGCCCGTCGCGTAGGGGTCGTAGCCGTAGCCCTGCTGCTGCCGGGCGTCGTAGCCGTCGTACCCCTGGGCGGGCTGCTGCGGGACCTGCCGGTACACAGGCTGCCCGTACTCGTCGTAGCCGACGAGCTCGTACGGCTGGTCGCCGCCCGCGTATCCGTCGTATCGGTCGTTCACCGGGTGCCCCTCTCGGCTCACTGGCCGCGGTACAGCTCACGCTTGTCGATGTAGCGCACCACACCGTCCGGCACCAGGTACCAGACGGGGTCGCCCTTGGCGACTCTCGCACGGCAGTCTGTGGACGAGATGGCGAGCGCGGGAACCTCGACCAGCGAGACACCGCCCTCCGGGAGTCCCGGGTCGGTCAGGGTGTGACCGGGCCGGGTGACCCCGATGAAGTGCGCGAGGGAGAACAGTTCTTCCGTGTAGCGCCAGGTGAGGATCTGGCCGAGCGCGTCCGCGCCGGTGATGAAGAAGAGATCGGCGTCGGGGTTGAGCGCGCGCAGGTCGCGCAGGGTGTCCGTCGTGTAGGTCGGACCGCCGCGGTCGATGTCGATCCGGCTGACCGAGAACTGGGGGTTCTCGGCGGTCGCGATGACCGTCATCAGATACCGGTCCTCGGCCGGGGTGACCGCGCGGTCGGTCTTCTGCCACGGCTGCCCGGTCGGCACGAACACCACCTCGTCGAGGTGGAACTGCGCGGCGACCTCACTGGCCGCGACCAGGTGTCCGTGGTGGATCGGGTCGAAGGTGCCGCCCATGACGCCGAGTCTGCGCTTGCCCGGATTCGAGGGGCCGTTGCCGGGGCCGGTCGCGAGGCGTTTCGCCGCACCGCCGGCCACCGCGCCCGCGCCGCCCGAGGCGCCGCCGACGGCGCCGCTCTCCGTGTCACTCGCCGGACCGGTAGGCATGTCCTGCTCTCCCATGCGTGCAGACCCTACCGGCCCGGTCGACGGGCTCCGGCCGACAGGGGCCCCGAGCGGGCCCTCGGGACTCAGCGGTCGCGGTTGAAGCGCGTGGTGATCCACAGCAGCAGAAGCAGGATGAACAGGGCCCCGCCGCCGGTCAGGTACGGGCTGAGGCTCTCGTGGTTGCCCCCGTTCTCGCCCTCGGCGACGACGGTGACCATCTGTGCGGCGGTGTGCTGGAAGCTCATCTCGGCAGGACCTATCCAGTGTGTGCGGGATAAAGATGTCGGCCCATCGTATGCGGGCGCCCACACAGCGAACACGCCGACTCCGCCGTTGGGGACGGCACTCCGGCCGTCGGTCTCCCGCTCCGGCCGTCGGTCTCCCGCTCCGGCCGTCGGTCTCCCGCCGGTCGCCGGCGGTCGCGCTCGCCGATCGCCGGTCGTCAGTCGTCGCGCTTGTAGCCGCGCAGCAGGAACCAGGCGGCCAGGACCACGCCGATGATCATGACGATCAGCACGACGCGGAGCAGATTGCCCGGACCCTGCTTGTCTGCGGCCGCGGCGGCTTCCGTGAGCCACGCGGCTGCGGGGATGTGCTCCATGTCGTACGACTCCTTCTCTGTACTGCCCGTCAACGGTATCTCCGCCTAGGCTGGGCTCTGCCTTGGGGGCACAGAGGGCACTCAGACGCACATGGGGGAAACATGTCCGACGGCGACCACGAGCGGAACGGGCACGAGAACGTGCCGAGCAGGCAGCGCAGGCGCTTCGAGGGGATCTCGTCCCGGGCCTACGAGCACCCGGCGGACCGCTCGGCCCTGGTGGCCCTGCGCAAGCTCAGCGGTTTCGACACGGTCTTCAAGGCACTGAGCGGCCTGCTGCCCGAGCGCAGCCTGCGGCTGCTCTTCCTGTCCGACTCGGTGCGCGTCTCGGACGCCCAGTTCGCGCACCTCAACGACATGCTGCGGGACGCCTGTTACATCCTGGACCTGGAGAAGGTCCCGCCGATGTACGTGAACCAGGACCCGCAGCCCAACGCGATGTGCATCGGCCTGGACGATCCGATCATCGTGGTGACGACCGGGCTCGTCGAGCTCCTCGACGAGGAGGAGATGCGGTCGGTCATCGGCCACGAGGTCGGCCACGCGCTGTCCGGGCACGCCGTCTACCGCACGATCCTGCTGTTCCTCACCAACCTCGCGGTCCGGGTCGCCTGGATCCCGCTCGGGAACCTCGCGATCATGGCGATCGTGACCGCGCTGCGCGAGTGGTTCCGCAAGTCGGAGCTGTCCGCGGACCGCGCCGGACTCCTGGCCGGCCAGGACCTGCGGGCCTCGATGCGCGGCCTGATGAAGATCGCGGGCGGCAATCATCTGCACGAGATGAACGTGGACGCGTTCCTGGAGCAGGCCGAGGAGTACGAGTCGGCGGGCGACCTGCGGGACTCCGTGCTCAAGATCCTGAACGTGCTGCCGCGCACGCACCCCTTCACCGCGGTCCGCGCGGCCGAGCTGAAGAAGTGGGCGGAGTCCCGCGACTACCAGCGGATCATGGACGGCCACTACCCGCGGCGCGACGCGGACAAGGACACCTCGGTGTCGGACTCCTTCCGGCAGTCGGCGGCCAGTTACGCCAGCGACGTGAAGAGCTCCAAGGACCCGCTGATGAAGCTGGTCAGCGACATCGCGGGTGGCGCGGGCGACCTCGGGGGCCGGGTGCGGCGCGGCTTCGGGGGCTTCGCGGGCGGCACACCGGGCGGCACGCCCAAGGACGGCGCGGCCGGCGGGGACACCGGGGACTCGGGGGCCGACGGCACCGGACAGACGCCGCGTGAGGACCGTCCCGAGGACGAGGGCACCGACGGCCGGGCCTGACCGCCCCGCCGGGGCGCTCCGGGCACCGCCGGACGGCCGGACTCGCCACACCGCCGGGGCGCCGGGGCGCCGGGGCGCCGGGGCGCCGGGGCGCCGGACCGCGTCACCCACCACCGGAGCGCCTGGGACCGCCGGGTGCCGCCGCCCACCGCCG
>NZ_JBHYXD010000088.1:0-35851 GCF_042751995.1 Streptomyces sp. NPDC059371
GAGCCGGGGGAGTCGCCCCGGCCCCGGCCCGCCGTCGGCCGCGGGCGGCGTTCTCACCAGTCGAACGCCTCGCCGTCGCCCCGCTTCTCGATGCAGTACGTGCGAAACGCCTGGGCCTTGGCGGCGATGTCCTCGTCGCCGGTGCGCCGCGCGGCCTCCAGGTACCAGTCGAACGCCGCGGTGGCGTGCGCGTGCCGCTCGAAGTGCAGCTCGGCGAACGGGCGGAACCCGGACCGCATGGTGTCGGCGGTGAGGCCGGCGGCGGAGGCGATGAGTTCCTCGATCTCCGCCTCGGTCGGCTCGGGGCGCTCGACGACACGGATCGCCTCGGCCGCGGGGACCGTGCCGCGGATCGCGATGGGCTCCTCGGCGTCCGCGAAGTCGAGGCAGAGCGAGAGCCGGGCGGTGCCGGAGGTGCTGCGCGCGGAGTGCGGGTCGGTCGAGTGGATCTTCCACACCTCGCCGCGGCGGATGTGGTAGAGGATGTCGTTCTCGGAGTGCAGCGACTCCTCGCTGGTGCGCAGCGGGATCTGCAGCCGCGTGCCCGGCTCGGCCCACTCCAGGAAGTCCACGTGCGGGGCGATGATCCCCTCGCGCAGGGCGAAGATGCGCACCCACTGCAGGCGGTCGAGCGGGAAGTGCCCGGTCACCAGGGACATGATGTTCGGCAGCTTCTTTCCCAGTTCGGTCAGGGAAAGACTGCCCTCGTGGGGGCGGAAAGCGACATCGGATTCGGCGCCGCTGCCGTTGGCCAGCACATGGGACGACCAGGACCCGAAGGTGAAGGTGTCGTATTCGCCGCCGTAGTCGTGCCCGTCCACGATGGACAATTCCGGGCCCAGGTCGTACGAATCGATGGGCAGTACCGCAAGCCGTTCCGACTTCAGCAAGGAAATCTCCTCCAGCGCATGATTGTCCGAGGTGCCCGAAAAACCGCTGGGCGTTCCACCCGATCGTCACCATAATTCTTCCCCGTCGGGCAAGGCAACGACGCGGCGCAGCACACGACTTGGCCGAACCCGGCCGGTTCCGGCCGACGCCTTCCCGTGCTCCGGGCAGCACCGGAAAGAGTGCCGTCATACGTTCCGGGCAGCACCGCAAAGAGCGCCACGCCGTCCTGCCGACAGGACAGCGCACCGCCCGTCGCGGTGGTCCGCGCGGTCATCTCTTGCCTGGCGTTTCCCCGGCCATCTACCGTGGCAGCGCGGTGACTTCGGGCACGCCTGCCGCACAGGCGATCCATCACTTTCGGGTCTGTCGGGTCGCTGCGTCGACCTTCCGGCAGCGGCATGGACGGGCATTCCCGTCCGACAGAGGAAGGAAAAGGCTGGAAATGGAATCTTCGCCGAAGGTGATCAACCAGCGGGGCGGACAGAACGGGACGCCGGAAAAGGAAGCCGCGTCTCCCGGTGCGCCGGCATCGCTCGTGGAGGAAGTCTCGGCACTGTGGGCGAAACACTTCGGCGACCGTGAAGTCGGCCCGGAGGACGACTTCTTCGTGCTCGGCGGCAATTCGCTCACCGGAATCAAAATCATCGAGCAGGTGGCGAAGGACTACGGCGTCCAGCTCTCCGTGCGCGACTTCTACCTCGCGCAGACCCCCACCCGGGTCGCCGAGCTGATCGAGCAGGGGAGGACGAGGACGTGAGGCTGACGCCCGGCCCCGCACGCGACGTCGACCTCGACACCCTCGACCTGTTCGACCTGGACCTGTACACCTCGGGCGATCCGCACCCGGTCTGGGACGTGATGCGGGCGAAGGCGCCGCTGCACCACCAAGTCCTCCCCGACGGGCGGGAGTTCTGGTCGGTGACCCGCCACGAGGACGTGTGCCGCGTGCTCGGCGACCACCGCGAGTTCACCTCCGAACGCGGCACGACACCCACCCACGTCGGGATCGACGACCCCGCGGCGGGCAAGCTGCTGACCTCCACCGACCCGCCCCGGCACACCGAGGTCCGCCGGCCGCTCGGCTCCAAGCTCACCGCCCGGGCGGTGAAGTCCTGGGAGGACTCGATCCGCGGCACGATCCGGCGCTTCCTCCAGCCGGCGCTCGACGGCGAGCCCTTCGACCTCGCCGAACAGGCGCTGCTCCTGCCGGCCATGGTCACCGGCCCTCTCCTGGGCATCCCCGCCAAGGACTGGGAGGAACTCGTCCAGCTCACCGCGATGGTGACCGCTCCCTCGGACCCGCACTTCATGGTCGGCCACGAGGCCGCCACCCTGGCCATCTCCCACCACGAGCTGGTCAACTACGTCACCGAGTGGGTCAAGCGGCGCCGCGCGGCCGGCGGCGAGGACGACACCCTGCTCGCCCACCTCATGAGCGTCAGCGCGGGCGGCGCACCGCTGAGCGACGAGGAGATCGCCCTCGACGGCTACAGCATCCTGCTGGGCGCCAACGTCACCACGCCGCACACCGTCTCGGGCACCGTGCAGGCCCTCATCGAGCGGCCCGAACAGTTCGACAAGGCGCAGGCGGACCCGACGCTGATCCCGAACCTGGTCGAGGAAGGGCTGCGCTGGACCTCGGCCGCCTGCAACTTCATGCGCTACGCCGTCGACGACGTCCACATCGGCGGGGGCACGATCCCGGCCCGCGCGGCGGTCGTCGCCTGGATCGGCTCGGCCAACCGGGACGAGTCCCTCTTCCCCGACCCGCACACCTTCGACATCACCCGGCCCAACGCCAAGCGGCAGGTCGCGTTCGGGTTCGGACCGCACTTCTGCATCGGCGCACCACTGGCCCGGCTGACCCTGCGGATCTTCTTCGAGGAGCTGCTGGAGCGGTTCGGACCGATCGAGCTCGCCGGTGAACCGCAGCACCTGCGGTCGTACTTCATCGCCGGGATGACCCACCTCCCCATCGTCGCGCAGAAACGAAAGACGCCATGACAACCGGCTCCGCCATCGCCCCGTCGCCGTGGTTCGTCCGGCCGCCCACCGACCACCCGGCCCGGCTCTTCTGCTTCCCCTTCTCCGGATCGGGCGCCTCCGCCTTCAGCGCCTGGCCGGCCGCGCTGGAGGACATCGAGGTCTGCCCGGTGCAGTTCCCCGGCCGCGAGAACCGGCTCGGCCACCCCCACTACGGCACCTACGAGAACCTCGCCGACGCCCTGGTCGAACCCCTGACACCGCTGCTCGACAGGCCGTTCGCGTTCTTCGCGCACTGCGCGGGCGCCCTGCCCGCCTACGAGACCGCGCTCAGGCTCGCCGAGGCCGGGCTGCCCACACCGGACTGCCTGTTCGTCTCCGGCCAGCCCGCCCCGCACGACGCCGCACGTGACCCGATGCTCACCATGACCGAGTCCGAACTGCGCGACGAGGTCGAGGCGTTCGTCCGCGGCCGGGGCATCGAACCGCGCCCCGACATGCTCGACCTGGGCCTCATGGTCCTGGCCCGCGACCACGCCGCCGCCAAGAAATACCGGCGCCGGACGCCGGCCGCGGTCGACTGCCCCATCGTCGTCCTGCACTGGCGCGACGACGAGGACGTGACCCTGGCCGATCTCCAGGGCTGGCGCCGGTACGCCGACTCCGTCGAGTTCCGGGTGGTCGACGGCGGCCACTACGACTTCATGAACGCGCCGGACGAGCTGTCGAAGCTGCTGACCCGCTGGCTGTGAACGCCCCGCCCCGGGTCCGGCCCGGAGCGCCCCGCCCTCACCCGCGGCGGTGAGCGCCGTACCGCCGCGCGTGCCCGCCGTACACCGAAGGAACCGGAAGGAACACTCATGCGTGGCGCAGCCACCGATATTGCCGTGATCGGGATGTCGTGCCGCTTCCCCGGTGTGCACGGCGTGGCCGAGTTCTGGGACCTGCTGCGCGAGGGGCGGTCGACCATCGGCACGTTCCCCGCGGGGCGGGCCGCCGACGCCCGGTCCGCCTACCGGTCCCACCCCGACGCCGCCACCCTGGACTCGGGCTCCTTCCTGGAGGCCGTCGACGGCTTCGACGCCGCCTTCTTCGACATCACGCCCGGGGAAGCCGCCGCCATGGACCCCGTGCAGCGCCTGGGCCTGGAGCTCGCCTGGGAGGCCGTCGAGGACGCCCGGCTGCCGGCCGCCGCGCTGGCCGGCCGCGAGGTCGACGTCGTGGTCGGCGCCGGCCCCTCCGGCTACGAGCTGCTGCGCAAGCTGTCCGGCAGCGACCGGGACGACCGCTACGCCGCGCTCGGCTCCAGCGGCGCGCTGATCGCCAACCGGATCTCGCACCTGTTCGACGTGCGCGGCATGAGCCTGTGCGCGGACTCGGGCCAGTCCTCCTCCCTGGTGTCGCTGGCGCTGACCTGCGAACGGATCCGCGGCGGCGCGGTGGACATGGCGATCGCCGGCGGCGTGCACCTGATCGTCGACCCCGAGTCCGGAGCGGGCCTTGCGAACCTGGGCGCGCTCTCACCCGACGGCCGCTGCTACCCCTTCGACGCGCGCGCCAACGGCTTCACCCGCGGCGAGGGCGGCGCGTTCGTCGTCCTGAAGCGCCTCGACCTCGCCGTCGCCGACGGCGACCCCATCCACGCGGTGGTGCGCGGCTGGGGCGTGAACAGCGGCGGCGCCTCCTCCCGGATACCGGACCCCAGCCCCACCGGGCAGGCCACGGCCGTGCTGTCCGCCGTGCGCCGCGCGGGCCTCGCGTTCGAGGACGTCGACTACGTCGAGGCCCACGGCACCGGCACCCGGCTCGGCGACCCGGCCGAACTGTCGGGCCTGCGGGAGGTGTTCCGCGAAAGCGGCCGCAGCCGCCGCCTCGCCGTCGGCTCGGTGAAGGCCAACGTCGGCCACCTGGAGCCGGCCGCGGGCATCGTCGGCTTCGTCAAGGCCGCGCTGTGCGTGGAACACGCCCACCTGGTCCCCACCCCGAACTTCACCACCCCCAACCCCGCCGTCCCCGCCTTCCACGACGACTTCGAGGTACTGCGCGCCGCGCGCCCCTGGCCGGACGAAGACGGCCGCCCGCGCCGGGCCGGGGTGTCCTCGATCGGGATGGGCGGCACCAACGCCCACATCGTCCTCGAACAAGCCCCCCCGCCCCGGGCCGAACCCCCCGCCGCCGGCGGGAGGCCGAGGGCGGCGATCGCCACCCGGACGGTGCCCTTCGTACTGTCGGCCCGCTCCGAGCAGGCCCTGCGGCAGCAGGCCGCGCGGCTGCACGACCTGGTGAGCACCGACCCCTCGCCGCCGGCGGCCGGTATCGGGCACTCCCTGATCGCGACCCGCTCACTCTTCGAACACCGCGCCGTCGTCCTGGCCGAGGACCGCGACGAGGCGCTCGACGGCCTGGCGGCGGTGGCGGCCGGCACCGCCGGCCCGCGGGCCGCCCGCGGCACCGCCGGCACCACGGGCCCGGTCGTCTTCGTCTTCCCCGGCCAGGGCTCGCAGTGGCTGGGCATGGGCCGCCGGCTCTACGCCGAGTCCGAGGTGTTCGCCCGCTCCATCGACGCCTGCGCGAAGGCGCTGGAGCCGTGGCTGGACTGGTCCCTGCTGGACCTGGTCACCCAGGCGGAGTCGGCCCCGTCACTGGAGCAGGGGGACGCCGTCGACGCCGTCGTCCAGCCCGCACTGTGGGCGATGATGGTCTCCCTCGCCGCCCTGTGGCGCTCCCTGGGCGTGGCCCCCGACGTGGTGGTGGGGCACTCCCAGGGCGAGATCGCCGCCGCCTGCGCGGCCGGCGCGCTCTCCCTGGAGGACGGGGCACGGATCGTCGCCCTGCGCAGCCAGGCGCTGGCCGCGCTGGCCGGCCTGGGCGGCCTCAACGCGGTCGCCGCGCCCCTGGCCTGGGTCGAGGAGCGGCTGGAGCACTGGCCCGGACGGCTGTCGGTGGCCGCCGTCAACGGACCGGCCTCCGTGGTGATCGCCGGAGACCTCCCGGCCCTGGAGGAGTTCACCGACCGGGCCGGCGAGGACGGCGTCCGGGTCCGCCCCATCAAGGTCAGGTACGCCTCCCACTCCCACCACGTCGAACGCATCCGTGACCAGGTCCTCGAAGCGGCCGCCGGGATCACCCCGCTGCGGACGGCGGTGGAGTTCCACTCCACCGTCACCGCCGCCCCCCTCGACACCCGCGGGCTCGACACCTCGTACTGGTACGACAACCTGCGCTCGACGGTGCGCTTCGGCGAGGTCGTCGAGAACCTGATGCGCGAACGCGGCGGCGTGTACGTGGAGATCAGCCCGCACCCGGTGCTCCAGGTGGCGATGGAGGAGGCCGCCGACGCGCTGGCCGCCCCGCCCCCGGTGGTGGGCACCCTCAGCCGGCACGACGGGAGCGCGGGCAAGGTCCTGGCGTCGCTGGCCGAACTGCACGTGCGCGGCGTGCCGGTGGACTGGACGACGGTGTTCACCCCCGGCCGGGGCGACCGGATCGGCCTGCCGTCCTACCCCTTCCAGCGCCGGCGTCACTGGCTGACCGCGCCCGACGCCACCGACACCCCCACCGCACCGGCGGACGGCCCGGGCGCGCGCACGGCGGGCCCCGACTCGCCGGCGGCGGCCCTCGCCCTGGTGTGCGCGCAGACGGCAGGTCTCCTCGCCGCCAAGGGCGTGGAGCTGACGGCCGCCGATCTCCAGGCGCGGACGGGCGAGACGTTCAAGGCCCTGGGCTTCGACTCCTCGACGGCGGTGGAACTGCGCAACCGGCTCAACGCGGCGGCCGCGGTACGGCTCCCGGCCACCGTCGCGTTCAGCCACCCCACCCCGCAGGCGCTCGCCGACCACCTCTTCTCCCTCCTGGAGCCGCCGGCCCCCGAGGCCGCGGAGCCGGTGGCCGCCGGTCCGGCGCAGGACACGGCCCCGGACGGCCGCAGCGACGACGATCTCTACGCCCTGATCGACCGCGGATACCTGTAGCCGCACCCCGTTCAGCCGCACCGCGCTCAGCCGCACCCCGTTCAGCCGCACCCGTTCTTCTAAGCAACCGTTGAGGGAGGCCCCTGGTGGAGGAAGTCGACAAGCTCCGCTCCTACTTGCGACGTGCGGTCGGTGACGCGCAGGAACTGCGCGAGCGGGTGCGCGAGCTGGAGGAGTCCGCGCGCGAGCCCATCGCCGTGGTGGGCGTGGGATGTCGCTTCCCGGGCGGGGTGACCTCCCCCGAACAGCTGTGGGGAGTCGTCTCCGGCGAGGTGGACGCCATGGGCGACTTCCCCCAGGACCGCGGCTGGGACCTGGAGGCCCTCTACGACCCCGACCCCGAGGCGCACGGCAGGACGTACACCCGCACCGGCGGATTCCTGCCCGCACTCGCCGACTTCGACGCGGAGTTCTTCGGCATCAGCCCGCGCGAGGCGCTGGCGATGGACCCGCAGCAGCGGCTGATGCTGGAGACCTCGTGGGAGGCCCTGGAGCGGGCGGGCATCGACCCGGTGGCGCTGCGGGGTTCGGCGACCGGCGTGTTCACCGGCCTGTACGGCGTCGACTACGGCCCCAGGATCGGCGCCGGCGCGGCCGGCGAGGTGGAGGGCTTCCAGATCACCGGCACCTACCTCAGCGTGGCCTCGGGCCGCGTGGCCTACGTACTGGGCCTCCAGGGCCCGGCCATCTCCACCGACACCGCCTGCTCCGCCTCGCTCGTCGCCATCCACCAGGCCGTACGGTCCCTGCGCTCCGGTGAGTCCACGCTGGCGCTGGCCGGCGGGGTCTCGACCCTGCCGACCCCGGGGATGTTCGTGGAACTCGCCCGCCAGCGCGGCCTGTCGGCGGACGGCCGGTGCAAGGCGTTCGCCGACGCGGCCGACGGCACCGGCTTCTCCGAGGGCGCGGGCGTCCTGGTCCTGGAGCGGCTCTCCGACGCGCGCCGCAACGGACGCCGGATCTGGGCGGTGATCCGCGGCTCGGCCGTCAACCAGGACGGCGCGTCCAACGGCCTGACCGCCCCGAACACCCTGGCCCAGCGGCGGGTCATCCGTGCGGCCCTGGCCGACGCCGGACTGTCGTGCGGCGACGTGGACGCGGTGGAGGCGCACGGCACCGGCACCCGGCTCGGCGACCCCATGGAGGCGGAAGCCCTGCTGGCCACCTACGGCCAGGACCGCGACGCCCAGGACCCGTTGTGGCTGGGGTCGCTGAAGTCGAACATCGGCCACACCCAGGCGGCCGCCGGTGTCGGCGGCACCATCAAGATGATCATGGCGATGCGGCACGGCGTCCTGCCCCGCACCCTGCACGTCGACCGCCCCTCGGCCCACGTCGACTGGTCGACGGGCGCGGTGGAACTGCTGACCGAGGCACGGCAATGGACCACGCCCGAGGACCGGCCCCGGCGCGCCGGCGTGTCGTCCTTCGGCATCAGCGGCACCAACGCCCACCTGATCCTCGAACAGGCCCCCGCCGAAACCGGGCCCGACCGGACTTCGGCCGGTGACGACGCGCGGCCCGCCACCGGCGCGCCCCAGGCGCTGCCGTGGGTGCTGTCGGCACGCTCCCGGCAGGCGCTGCGCGCGCAGGCGGCACGCCTCGGCGACAGCGTCGCCGCGAACGCCGGCGCGACGGCCGCGGGCGTGGGACGGGCGCTGGCGACGACCCGGTCGCTGTTCGACCACCGCCAGGTCGTCATCGGCGCCGGCCGCGACGAACTCCTCGCCCGCCTCGCCGCCGTCGCCGCGGGGGAAGAGCCCGCCGGCGCGGTCTCGGGAGCCGCCGGGCCGGTCGGCAAGACGGTCTTCGTCTTCCCCGGCCAGGGCGCCCAGTGGATCGCGATGGGCCGCGAACTCATGGAGAGCTCCCCGGTCTTCGCCGACGAACTGCACGCCTGCGCCAAGGCGTTGGAGCCGTGGGTGTCCTGGTCACTGATCGACACCGTGTGCGGCGGCCCGGACTCGGCGGACCTGGAGGACATCGACGTCGTCCAGCCGGTGCTCTTCGCGGTCATGGCGGCACTCGCGCAGGTGTGGCGCTCGCTGGGGGTGCGCCCGGACGTGGTCATCGGCCACTCCCAGGGCGAGATCGCCGCCGCCTACGTCGCCGGCGCCCTGACCCTGCAGGACGCCGCCAGGATCGTCGCCCTGCGCTCCCGCCTCCTGGCCACCGTCACCGGCCAGGGCAGCATGGCCGGCATCCTGCTGCCCGAGGACCGCGTGCACACGATGCTCGCGGGCCAGGAGACCCGCATCGGCATCGCCGCCGTGAACGGCCCCAACTCCACGACGGTCTCCGGCGAGAGCGAAGCCGTCGAGAAACTGGTCGCGGCCTGCCAGGCCGACGGCGCCCGCGCCCGGCTGATCAAATCCAGCGTCCCCGGCCACTCCCCGCTCATGGACCGCTTCGACGGCCGGCTCCAACGGGAACTCGGCCCCATCACTCCCAATCCCACACCGGTGGCGATCTACTCCACCGTCACCGGCGACCTCATCGACCCCCTCGAACTCGACGCCGGCTACTGGTACCAGAACCTGCGCCGGCCGGTGCAGTTCGCCACCGCCATGGGCCGCCTGGTCGAGCGGGAACCCAACAGCGCCGTCGTCGAACTCAGCCCGCACCCGCTGCTCGTGATGACCGTCCAGGAGATGTTCGACGCCACCCCCGGCGCCACCGGCTTCGTGGTGGGCTCGCTGCGCCGCGACGAGGGCGGCCTGGCCCGGCTCCACCAGTCGGCCGCCGAAGCCTTCGTCCGCGGCCTCACGGTCTCCTGGGAGGCGGCCTTCGACGACGCGGACGGCGCGGACGGCGCAGGGGCCGAGCTGCCCACGTACGCCTTCCAGCGCCGGCGCTACTGGCTGAACACCCCCGCCGAGACCACCGCCGCGAGCACCTGCGACCACCCGCTGCTCGACGCCGTGATCGACCTGCCCCACGACGGCGGGGGACACGGGGGAGTGGCGGGCAGCGGACGCCTGTCCCTGGAGCGCCACCCCTGGCTCGCCGACCACCTCGTCCACGGCGCCGTCCTGGTGCCCTTCGCGGCGCTCGCGGAACTGGCCGTCTGGACCGCGCACCGGGCGGGCCACGACAGCGTCGACGAACTCACCCTGCACACCCCGCTGGTGCTCTCCCGCACGGCCGAACGCGAGATCCGCGTCGTCATCGACCACACCGGCGCCATCGGCGTGCACTCGCGCGCCGACGGCGAGAACACCTGGACACGCAACGCCACCGGGACCGCCGGATCCGGCACCGCACCGGCCCCCGCCCCCGAGAGCCTCACCGCATGGCCGCCCCCGGGCGCGACCCCCGTGCCCCTCGGCGACGAACACACGAGGCCGGCCGCCGCCGGCTTCGGGCCCCTGCCGCGCGGAGTGTGGCGCGACGGCGACACCCTGTTCGCCGAGGTCGAACCGCCGACGGCCGACGGCGCGGAGCAGGGCCGCTTCCGCATCCACCCGGCGCTGCTGACCGCCGCGCTGCTCCCGGCCGCCCTGGGCCCCTTCACCGGCACCTCCCGGCCCCAGAACAGACTGCCCTTCCACTGCACCGGACTGCGCCTCGCCGCCGGCCGGCCCACCGCCCTGCGCGTGCGGCTCGCCCCGGCGGGAGAGAACACGCTGTCCGTGACCCTCGCGGACGGCCACGGGACGCCGCTCGGCTCCGTCGCCTCGCTGAGCCTGCGCCCGGTGGACGCCGAGGAACTGACCGCGCTGAGCTTCGACCACCAGGACGCGCTGTTCCAGGTGGACTGGACCCCCCTCGCCGTCCCCTCCGGGCAGCCGGAGCCCCGCTGCACGGTGCTGGCAGCCGCCCCCCAAACGCGGCAGGCGCACACGCCGGCCGGCGCCGGCCCCGCCGCACTCGCCGCGTCCGGCGCGGAGATACCCCCCCTCGTCATCGCCCGCCTCGACCAGGACGACCACACCGGCGGCGACACCCCCGCCGCCGCCGAACAGCGCCTGCACCGCGTGCTGCGCTGGACGAAGGACTGGCTGGCCGACGAACGGTTCTCCGCCTCCCGCCTGGTCCTCGTGACACGGGACGCCTTCCACGACGACCACGTCGCCCACCCCGATCCCGCGGCGGCCGCGATCTGGGGCTTCGTACGCACCGCGCAGACCGAGAACCCGCAGCGCTTCACACTCGTGGACACCGACGGCCGGCCCGAGTCCTTCGCCCTGGTCCCGGCCGCCGCCGCCACCGGCGAGGCCCAGATCAAGATCCGGGCCGGCCACGCGAGCACCCCCCACCTGGCCCACGCGGCCCCCGCACCCCGCGACCGGGCACCGAAGACGCCCGCGCCCGGCGACCGGGCACCGAAGGCGCCCGCGCTCGGCTCCGGCACCGTACTCATCACCGGCGGCACCAGCGGCCTCGGCGCGATCCTGGCCCGGCACCTGGTCGAACGGCACGCAGTACGCCGGCTGGTGCTGACCAGCAGGCGCGGCCCGGCCGCCCCCGCGGCGGCGGCACTGCGCGAGGAGCTGACCGCGGCCGGCGCCCACGTCCACGTCGCGGCCTGCGACGTCTCCCGCCGCGACGCCGTCGCCGAACTGATCGCCGCCGTACCGCCCGAGCACCCGCTCACAGCGGTGATCCACTGCGCGGGCGTCCTGGACGACGGCGTCGTCGAGGCCCTGACCGAGGACCGCCTCGATGCGGTCCTCGCACCGAAGACGCGCGGCGCCTGGCACCTGCACGAACTGACCGGGCACCTGGACCTGTCCGCGTTCGTGCTGTTCTCCTCGATCGCCGGCGTGCTCGGCACACCCGGACAGGCCAACTACGCGGCGGCCAACGCCTTCCTCGACGGCCTCGCCGAGGCCCGCCGCGCCCGCGGACTGGCCGCGAGCGCACTGTGCTGGGGCTTTTGGGCCGAACGCAGCGACATGAGCGCCGACATCAGCGAAGCCGACGTCGAGCGCCTGCGGCGCCGCGGCGTGCGCCCGCTGTCCTCGCGGGAGGGACTCGCCCTCTTCGACGCGGCCCTCGCCCTCGACGAGGCGGTGCTCGTGCCGGCGCTGCTGGACCTGACGGCGGCCGGCACCGCGCAGACGGCCTCCCCGCTGCTGCGCACCCTCGCCCGGACCACCGCGGGACCCGGCGGACCCGCGCGGCCGGACGCCGCCGACGTGCCGCTCGAACAGCGCCTGAGGTCGCTGCCGGCGGACGAGGCGCAGGCCCTCCTGCTGGACGCGGTGCGGACGCAGACCGCGCTCGTCCTCGGGCACGCCGACACCGGGCGGGTCGCCCCCGCGGTGACGTTCAAGACCCTCGGCATCGACTCGCTCACCGCGCTGGAACTGCGGAACAAACTCGCGGCGGCGACCGGCCTGAAACTGCCCGCCACCCTCGTCTTCGACCACCCGACCCCCACCGCCGTCGCCCAGTTCCTGGGCACGCGCATCACCCCGGACCCCGGCGCCGCGCAGCAGTCCCCGACCGATCACCTGGTGACCCAGATCGAGCACCTGGGCGCCCGGCTCGAGGACGCCTTCCGCACCCTCGCCGAGCAGGACCGGACCACGATTTCCACTCTGCTCGGCGCACTGCAGGGCCGAGTCCGTGCGATGGCGGGCGACGACGGGTCACCGGTCGCCATCGTCGACCAGATCGGTGCGGCCTCGGCGGGAGAACTCCTCGCGCTGCTGGACAAAGAGCTCGGCTAGGGGAAAGCGATGACACACGACAACAACGCCGAGGTTCTCGACTACCTCAAGCGCACATCGATCGAGCTGATCGAGACACGCAAGCGCCTGCGGGAACTGAACGACGCCGCCACCGAACCCGTCGCCGTCGTCGGCGTCGCCTGCCGCTACCCCGGCGCGGTGGCCTCCCCCGAAGACCTGTGGGAGCTGGTACGACAGGGCGCGGACGCCGTCGACGACTTCCCCGACGACCGCAACTGGGACCTGGACACCCTCTACGACCCCGACCCCGACCACCCCGGCACCTGCTACACCCGCAAGGGCGGATTCCTCTACGACGCCGGCGACTTCGACGCCGACTTCTTCGGCATCAACCCGCGCGAGGCACTGTCCGCCGACCCGCAGCAGCGCCTGCTCCTCGAAGCGTCCTGGGAGTGCGTGGAACGGGCCGGCATCGACCCCGAGTCCCTGCGCGGCAGCGACACCGGCGTGTTCGCCGGACTCGCCTACTTCGGCTACGGCAACCACTTCACCACCCCCGAGGCCATCGCCGGCTACGCGCAGACCGGCTCCCTGCTCAGCGTGGCCTCCGGCCGGGTCGCCTACGCGCTGGGCCTCCAGGGCCCGGCCATCTCCACCGACACCGCCTGCTCCTCCTCACTGGTCGCGGTGCACCAGGCGGTGCAGTCCCTGCGGCAGGGCGAATGCACCCTGGCCCTGGCCGGCGGCGTCACCGTCATGGGAATGCCGCAGGTCTTCCGCGAGATGTCCAAACAGCGGGGCCTGGCGGTGGACGGCCGCTGCAAGGCGTTCGCCGACGCGGCCGACGGCACCGGCTTCTCCGAGGGCGTCGGCATGCTCGTCCTGGAACGGCTCTCCGACGCGCGCCGCAACGGACGCCGGATCTGGGCGGTGATCCGCGGCACGGCCGTCAACCAGGACGGCGCCTCCAACGGCCTGACCGCGCCCAGCGGCCCCGCCCAGCAGCGCGTGATCCGCGCCGCGCTGGCCAACGCCCGCCTGGGCAGCGCCGACATCGACGCGGTCGAGGCCCACGGCACCGGCACCACGCTCGGCGACCCCATCGAGGCGGGCGCCCTGCTCGCCACCTACGGCCAGGACCGCGACACCCAGGACCCCTTGTGGCTGGGGTCGCTGAAGTCGAACATCGGCCACACCCAGGCGGCCGCCGGGGTCGGCGGCATCATCAAGATGATCATGGCGATGCGGCACGGCCTGCTGCCCCCGACCCTGCACGTCGACCGCCCCTCGACCCACATCGACTGGTCCGCCGGAGCCGTGGAACTGCTCACCCAGACCCGGGACTGGACCACGCCGGAGGGCCGGCCCCGCCGCGCGGGCGTCTCCGCGTTCGGCGTCAGCGGCACCAACGCGCACGTCATCCTCGAACAGGCGCCGCCCGAGGAGGACGAGGACGACGAGGACCACCAGCCCTACTGCCAGAGCGGACCGGTGCCCTGGGCGCTGTCCGCGCGCTCGGAACAGGCACTGCGCGCACAGGCCCGCAGCCTGCACGACTTCGCCGCCGCCCACCCCGACCTGGACCTCCTCGACGCCGCCGACACGCTGGTGGCCGGCCGCACCCGCTTCGAACACCGGGCGGTGGCCCTCGGCCACGACCGGGACGAACTGCTGGGCGCGCTCGACGCACTGATCAAGGGCAAGGACTCCGCCGCCCTCGTACGCGGCACGGCCCCCGGCGAACTCGGCCGCCCCGTCTACCTGTTCCCCGGCCAGGGCTCCCCCTGGGCAGGCGTCGGGCGCCAGTTGTACGACACCCACCCCGTCTTCGCGCGAAGCCTCGACGAGATCTGCGCCCGCTTCGACGCCCACCTGCCCCACCCCCTCAAGCCCGTCCTGCTCGCCGACGAGCCCGAGGGCCGCGACCGCACGGACATCGCCCAGCCCGCCCTGTTCACCCTCCAGGTCAGCCTCTACCGCCTCCTCACCCAGTACGCCCCCGCACCCGCCCGGCTCATCGGCCACTCCGTCGGCGAGATCGCCGCCGCCCACGTCTCCGGCGTCCTCGACCTGGACACCGCGACCCGGCTCGTCGCCGCCCGCGGCCGCGCCATGCAACAGGTCACCGAACCCGGCGCCATGCTCGCCGTCCGCGCCTCGCACACCCACGTGAGCACCCTGCTGGGCCCCTACGACCGCGTCGGCGTCGCCGCCGTCAACGGCCCCGAGTCCGTCGTCGTCTCCGGCCTGCGCGAACAGGTCCACGCCCTGCGCGACCAGCTCGCCGCCGACGGCGTCTCGGCCAAGCTCCTCCCGGTCGCCCACGCCTTCCACTCCCCGCTCATGGACCCGGTCCTCGACGAGTTCGCGGCAGCGCTCGGCGACCTGCCCGACGGCGAGATGACGATCCCCGTCGTCTCCACCCGGCTGGGCCGTCAGGCCACGCTCCAGGAGCTCACCTCCGCCCGCCACTGGGTCGACCACGTCCGCGACCCCGTCCGCTTCTGGGACGCGGTGCAGGACGCCCGCGCCGCCGGCGCGGGCGTCTTCGTCGAGGTGGGACCCGGGGCGACGCTCACGAGCATCACCAAGGAGGCCCTCGCCGGCGAGGGCATCCACGACACCCTGGTCGTCCCGGCGTCACGCCGCGACCGCACCGCCCCCCAGGCCTTGCTCGGCGCACTGGCCCACCTGCACGTGAGCGGCGCCGAGGTGGACTTCCGTGCCCTGTTCGGCCCCCGCCGCACGGTGGACCTGCCGACCTACGCCTTCCAGCACCGGCGCTACTGGATGGACTTCCGCGCCGGGACACAGACCACCGACGTCACCTCCGCCGGCCTCACCGCCCCCGAACACCCCCTGCTCGGCGCCGTGGTGGACCACCCCGGCACCGACGAACGGGTCTTCACCGACCTGTGGTCCCTGCGCACCCACGGCTGGCTGGGCGACCACGCCGTCTTCGGCGCCGCCGTCGTCCCCGCCACGGCCTACCTGGACCTGGCCCTGTCGGCCGGCGCCCACGCCGGCTGCGCCAGGGTCGAGGAACTCACCCTGGCCGTCCCCCTGA
Organism: Streptomyces sp. NPDC059371; assembly: GCF_042751995.1. Lineage (NCBI taxonomy): Bacteria > Bacillati > Actinomycetota > Actinomycetes > Kitasatosporales > Streptomycetaceae > Streptomyces > Streptomyces sp. NPDC059371. The sequence goes on from NZ_JBHYXD010000088.1 coordinate 15,552, forward strand.
TCCTGCCCGAGAGCGGCGACGTACGGATCCGCATCGTCCTCGGCGCCGCCGACGACAGCGGACGCCGCACCCTGGACGTGTACTCACAAAGCGGCGACGACACCCCCGGCCAGGGCTCCTGGACCCGCCACGCGAGCGGCAGCCTGACACCGGGCACCCCGCCGCCCCCCGCCCCGGCGCTCACCGCATGGCCGCCGGCCGGGGCGAAGCAGCTCGACATCAGCGGCCTCTACGACACGTTCGCGGACGCCGGATTCGACTACGGCCCGCTCTTTCGCGGGCTGCGGGAGGTCTGGCGGCACGGCGACGACCTCCACGCGCTCGCCACCCTCCCCGACACCGCCGACCCCACCGCCGGCGGCGCCTTCGCCCTGCACCCGGCCCTGCTCGACACCGTCCTGCACGCCTCCATCGCCGGAGGCGTCATCCAGGTGACCGGCGAGCAGGGCCGCATGCCCTTCGCCTGGTCCGGCGTAGACCTGACCGGCCCCTGCCCGCCGACCGTCCGGGTCCGCCTCACCCCGGCCGGCGAGGACGCCGTGTCCCTGACGGTCGCCGACGAAAGCGGCCGCCCGATCGCCTCCGTCACCACCCTCGCCTTCCGCCCCGCAAGCGCCGAGCAGGTCCACTCCGCACACGGCCGGCAGCAGCCGCTGTACGAACTGCGGTGGCGCCCCGTGAAGGAGACCGGGCGGCAGACCCACCCCGGGCACCTCGCCGTCCTCGGCACCCCCGGCGGCCTGTCCGCCCGGCTCACCGCCGCGCACGACAGCCCCGCCGTGCACCACACGTCGATGGACGAGGTCCTCACGGGGCAGGCACCCGCCCACATCGTTTTGTGCCCGGACGACGACGCCACGACCGGTGCCGGCCTGCTCGACACCGTCGCCGACGCCGGCAAGCGGGTCCTGGAGCAGGTCCAGCGCTTCCTCGCCGAAGAAGCCCTCGCCGCCTCCACCCTGGTGGTCCTCACCCGCCTGGCCGTCGACACCGGCCAGGGCGAGCGCGTCGAGAGCCTGCCCGGCGCGTCCGTGTGGGGCCTGATCCGCTCCGCCCAGACCGAACACCCCGGCCGGTTCAAGCTGATCGACCTCGACGACGCGGACACCTCCTGGACCCGCCTGCCGGACGCGCTCGCCCTGACCGAGGACCAACTGGCCCTGCGCGACGGCGCGTTGTTCATCCCCCGGCTGGCAGCGGCCCAGCCGGCCGACCACCGCATCGAGGCGCCGCCGGCCGGAGCCCACCGCCTCGGCATCCCCGTCAAGGGCACACTGCAGAACCTGACCTGGGTCCCCTGCCCCGAGGTGGAAGCACCCCTGACGTCCGGTCAGGTCCGTATCGCCGTACAGGCCGCCGGCCTCAACTTCCGCGACGTCACCATCGCTCTGGGCCTGGTGGACCGCACCGCCATCGACGCCGGACTCGGCAGCGAGGGCTCCGGCATCGTCCTCGACATCGCCGACGACGTCACCGCGTTCACCCCCGGCGACCGGGTCACCGGCATCTTCAGCGGCGCCTTCGGCCGCACCGCCGTCGCCGACCACCGCATGCTCGTGGCCGTCCCCGACGGCTGGAGCCACGCCCAGGCGGCATCCATGCCGTGCACCTTCCTCACCGCCTACCACGGCCTCTTCGAGGTCGCGAACCTCCGAAAGGGCCAGCGCGTCCTCATCCACGCCGCGGCCGGCGGCGTCGGCATGGCCGCCGTCCAACTGGCCCGCCACGCGGGCGCCGAGATCTACGCCACCGCCAGCCCCGCCAAATGGCCCGCCCTCAAGGCCCTCGGAATCGACGAGGCACACCTGGCGTCCTCCCGCGACCTGGCCTTCGCCGAGAAGTTCCGCCGCACCTCCGACGGCCGCGGCGTCGACGTCGTCCTCAACTCCCTCACGCACACCTTCGTCGACGCCTCACTGACCCTGCTCCCGCGGGGCGGGCACTTCGTCGAGATGGGCAAGACCGACATCCGCGACCCGCACCGGATCGCGGCCGCCCACCCCGGAGTCGACTACCGGCCCTTCGACCTCTACGAGGCGGGCCCCGACGCCCTCCAGGAGACGTTCCGCTCCGTCATGGACCTGTTCGCCGACGGCAGCGTGCGGCTGACCCCCCTCTCCCTGCGCGACATCCGCGACGCGCGCGCGGTGTTCCGCGAGATGAGCCAGGGCCGCCACATCGGCAAACTGGTCCTGGACGTCGGCGACGGCCTCGGCGGCGGCACCGTCCTGGTCACCGGCGGCACCGGGGGAGTGGGCTCGCTCCTGGCCCGCCACCTCGTCACCGAACACGGCGTCCGCAGCCTGCTGCTGGCCAGCCGCAGCGGCCCCGCCGCCGACGGCGCCGCCGGCCTGGTCGCCGAACTCGAGGCCGCGGGAGCGGCCGTCCAGGTCGCCGCCGTCGACGTCGGGGACCAGGCCGCCGTGGCGGACCTGCTCACGACCCTGCCCGGCCGCCACCCGCTGACCGCCGTCGTGCACGCGGCGGGCGTCCTCGCGGACGGCACCGTCGAATCACTGACCGCGCAGAGCATCGACCACGTCCTGCGCGCCAAGGCCGGCGGCGCGATCAACCTCCACGAACTCACCCGCGAACACCACCTGTCGGCGTTCATCCAGTTCTCCGCCCTCGCCGGCACACTGGGCACCGCGGGACAGGCCAACTACGCCGCCGCCAACGCCTTCCTGGACGCCCTCGCCGCCCAGCGCAAAGCCTCCGGCCTGCCCGGCACCTCACTGGCCTGGGGCTGGTGGGAACAGAGCAGCGGCATGACCGGCGAACTCGACACCGCCGACCTCTCCCGGCTGCGCCGCACCGGCATCACCGCCATGCCCACGCCCCAGGCCCTGGCCCTGTTCGACACCGCCCACGCCGCCGGCAAGGCGGCCCTCGTCCCGGCCCACCTGGACCTCTCCGTCCTGCGCGCCAAGGACACCGACCAGGTGCCGGCGCTGCTGCGCGACCTCGTCGAGGGCGGCCGCCCGCGCCGCACCAGGGCGAGCACCGACAACGACAGCGGCCCGGCCGCGTGGGGCGCCCGGCTCGCCGGCCTGCCGGCCGCCCAGGCCCGCACGGCCGTTCTGGAATGGGTCCGCGAACAGGTCGCCGTCGTCTTCGGATACCCCTCCGGCGCGAGCGTCGACGTCGACGAGGCGTTCACCCGCCTCGGATCCGACTCGCTCATCGCCGTCGAACTCTGCAACCGCCTCAACGCCTCCACCGGTCTTCGACTGCCGTCCACCATCGTCTTCAGTTACCCCACACCACGCGAACTGAGCGACCACATCGGCGACCTGCTGCGACCCGAAGCCGACACCGAACCGGCCCCGGCGGACCAGGACGCGGCGATCCGCGACGTGCTGCGGACCGTCTCCATCGACAGCCTGCGCGGCGCGGGCCTCCTCGAACTGGTCCTGGCCTGCGCCGCCACCCCCGCGGCGGACACCGCTACCCCGGCCGCCGACGAGGCGGCCGGCCCGGAGGAACTGTCGGCCCTGGACCTCGAAGCACTGGTCGACCTGGCCCTGGAAGAGAATTGACCTTGTCCTCCACCTAAAGGCGGGAGATTCCAGCGGTCGCCCGCTGGGCTTCCTGCTTCACCGACGACCGCCCCGTCCGGGAGGATTCCCGTTGAGGTCTTACACCGTCTCCACAGGCAGACGCCGCCAGCCCGGCGGCCAGAAGGTTGCGTGCCGCGTTCACGTCGCGGTCGTGCACGGATGCGCACGTGTCGCACGTCCACGTGCGGACGTTCAGCGGCAGCTTCCCGCGGATCGTGCCGCAGTTTCCGCACAGCCTGCTCGATGGGAACCAGCGGCCGATCACCACGAGTTCGCGCCCGTACCAGGCGCACTTGTACTCCAGCATCGAGCGGAGTTCCGTCCACGACGCATCCGAAATGGCGCGCGCGAGGCGGCCGTTCTTCAGCAGGTTGCGGACGGCGAGGTCCTCGATCACGACCGTTTGGTTCTCACGGACGAGACGAGTCGACAGCTTGTGCAGGAAGTCCCGGCGCCGGTCGGCGATCCGGGCGTGGACGCGGGCGACCTTCACGCGGGCCTTGGCCCGATTGTTCGAGTCCTTGACCTTGCGCGACAGATCCCGCTGCGTACGGGCCAGTCGGGCGCGGTCGCACCGCTCGTGTCTGGGGTTGGTGACCTTCTCCCCGGTGGACAGGGTCACCAGGGAGGAGATCCCCGCGTCGACACCGACAGCCGCCGTCGTGGCGAGGACCGGCGCGACAGTGTCCTCGCACAGCAGGGAGACGAACCAGCGGCCCGCGCTGTCCCGGGAGACGGTCACCGTGGTCGGCTCTGCCGCTGGCGGCAGAGGGCGCGACCAGCGGATGTCCAGCGGACCGGCCGTCTTGGCCAGCGTCAGTTTTCCCTCGCGCCAGGTGAAAGCGGTGCGGGTGTACGAGGCCGAGGCACGGGACTTCTTCCGCGACTTGTAGCGCGGGTACCCGGTCCGCTTGGCAAAGAAGTTGTTGAACGCCGTCTGCAGATGTCTCAGCGTTTGCTGGAGCGGGACAGCGGACACCTCAGCCAGGAAGGCCAGCTCCTCGGTCTTCTGCCACTGCGTCAGCGCCGCGGACGACTGCGTGAAGGAGATCCGGCGCTGCTCGATGTTCCAGGCCCGTGTGCGCTCCTCCAACGCCCGGTTGTACACCAGGCGGACGCAACCCAACGTGCGCGACAGCTCAGCCGCCTGCTCGTGCGTGGGGTAGAAGCGGTACTTGAAAGCCCGCCGGACCTGCTGCGTCACACCCCACACACTAACAATTTCCGTGTGGGTGACGGCCGTCGGCCACTGGTCTGTAACTGCCGGATCGCCGTGACGGCGATGCGCATCCTCCTGCCCTGCTCCGCAGGTGCTCTGTTTTTCCGGCCTGAAGGCCGGAGTATCCCCGAAGGGACGACCTGATGACCAACCCCGCGGAACGCACGGCGGACGGCGCGGACCGGGTCCAGCGGGCGCTGCGCACGCTCCTGGAGGAACGCGACCGGCTCCGGCAGGAGAACGACGCCCTCAAGTCCGGCCGCGGCGAACCCATCGCCGTGGTGGCCATGGCCTGCCGCTACCCGGGAGGCGTGACGAGCCCCGAGGAACTGTGGGACGTGGTCCGCGAGGGCCGCGACGTCATCGGCGACTTCCCCAAGGACCGCGGGTGGCGCGACGTGTACGACCCGGACCGCGACGCCACCGGCCACGCCTACACCGACCAGGGCGGCTTCCTGGACGACGTCGCCGGCTGGGACGCCGACTTCTTCGGCACCAGCCCGCGCGAGGCCCTGGCGGTCGACCCGCACCACCGCCTGCTGCTGGAGACCTCCTGGGAGGCCTTCGAACGCGCCGGCATCGTCCCCGCCGACGTCCGCGGCTCCGAGGTCGGCGTCTTCTCCGGGGTCAGCTCCTCCGAGTACGGCTGGCGCTTCCTGGAAGGCGGCCAGAAGGACCTGGAGGGCTACCTGCTGTACGGCAGCGCCCTGAGCGTCGCCTCCGGCCGCGTGGCCTACGAACTCGGCCTGACCGGGCCCGCGGTGTCGGTGGACACGGCGTGCTCGTCGTCGCTGGTGGCCCTCCACCTGGCGGTGCAGTCCCTGCGCTCGGGGGAGTGCTCACTGGCACTGGCGGGCGGGGCGCTGGTGATGGCGACACCCGCGATGTTCGTGGAGTTCTCCCGGCAGGCCGCCCTCTCGCCCGACGGCCGCTGCAAGGCCTTCGCGGACGGCGCCGACGGCACCGGCTGGGCCGAGGGCGTGGGCGTGCTGCTCCTGGAGCGGCTGTCCGACGCCCGCCGCAACAACCACCCGGTGCTGGCCCTCGTGCGCGGCAGCGCGGTCAACCAGGACGGTGCCAGCAACGGCCTGACCGCCCCCAACGGCCGCGCCCAGGAGAAGGTGATGCGCAAGGCCCTGGCCAACGCGGGCGTCACCCCGGGCGAGGTCGACCTCGTCGAGGCCCACGGCACCGGAACCGTGCTCGGCGACCCCATCGAGGCCGGCGCGCTGCTGGCCACCTACGGCCGGGGCCGCGACCAGGAGAGGCCGCTGTGGCTGGGCTCCCTGAAGTCGAACCTCGGACACGCCCAGGCCGCCGCCGGGGTCGGCGGGGTCATCAAGACCGTGATGGCCCTGCGCCACGGCCACCTGCCCAAGACCCTGCACGTGACCGAGCCCTCGCACCACGTGGACTGGTCCGCCGGCGCGGTGAAGATCCTCGCCGAGGGGCGCGCGTGGACGAAGACGGACGGCCCGCGGCGGGCCGGGGTGTCCTCGTTCGGCGTCAGCGGCACCAACGCCCACATCGTCCTCGAAGAGGCCCCGCCCCAGACCCAGACCCAGACCCAGACCCAGACCCAGGACCAGAACCCGGACCAGGGCCAGGAGCCGGAGCAGCACGACGAGCGCGGTACGGACGCGGGCGTCGTCGGCGGCCTCATCCCGTGGACGGTGTCGGGCAAGACGGCCAAGGCCCTCAGGCAGCAGGCGGCCAGGCTGCGCGACTTCGCCGCCGCCGACACCCGCCCGGACCTCGCCGGAGCCGGCTGGTCACTGCTCGCGCACCGCTCACGGTTCGAGCACCGCGCGGTCGTACTGGGCCGCACCAAGGACGAACTCCTCGACGCGCTCGGGGCGTTGAGCGAGGGCACGGAGTCCGCCGCGGTGGTCGGCGGCACGGCGGGCGACCTCGGCGACGTCGCCTTCATGTTCCCCGGACAGGGCTCCCAGTGGGTCGGCATGGGCCGCGAACTGTACGCCGCCTTCCCGGTCTTCGCGCGAAGCCTGGACGCCTGCGCCGACGCCCTGGCCGAATGGACCGACTGGTCACTGCTCGACGTCATCCGCGGTGTCCCCGGCGCGCCGGGCCTGGACCGGGTGGACGTGGTGCAGCCCGCGCTGTTCTCGGTGATGGTGTCCATGGCCGCCCTGTGGCGGTCCTGGGGCGTGAAGCCCTCCGCGGTGGTGGGCCACAGCCAGGGCGAGATCGCCGCCGCCCATGTGTGCGGCGCCCTGACCCTGCGGGACGCCACCAAGATCGTGGCACTGCGCAGCAAGGCCCTGGTGGAACTGATCGGACACGGCGGCATGGCCTTCGTCGCCGAGTCCGAAACGGTGGTGCAGCAGCACCTGGCACCGTGGAGCGACCGGATCGGCATCGCCGTGGTCAACGGACCCCGCGCGGTCGTGGTGTCCGGAGAACCCGACGCGCTCGACGAATTCATCGAGAAGATGAAAGCCGACGGCTGCCAGGCCCAGCGCATCAAGGTCGACTACGCCTCGCATTCGCATCAGGTGACCCGGGTACGGGACGAGGTGATCCGCGCACTGTCCGACGTGAACCCGAAAACGTCGGAACTGCCTTTCTACTCGACCCTGTACGGCGAAATCATCGACACCGCCCGGCTGGACGCCGACTATTGGTACAACAACCTGCGCGAGAAGGTCCGCTTCGAATCCTCCGTACGGCAGATGGCGGCGGACGGCTTCCGGGTGTTCGTCGAGATGAGCCCGCACCCCGTGCTGACCGTCCCCGTCCAGGAGATGGTCGAGGACCTGGACGACGCGCTGGTGCTGTCCTCCTCGCGGCGCGGCCGGGGCGAGGTGGAGGCCGTCCTCGGCTCACTGGCCGCGCTCCACGTACGCGGCGGAAACGTCGACTGGTCCGCCCTGTTCACCACCCGCCGGCAGGTCGATCTGCCGACCTACGCCTTCCAGCGCCAGCGGTACTGGCTCAGCTCCGCACCCACCGCCGCCGTGACCGCACAAGCATCCCCTACAGAGGCGCCGCAGGCGGCCGACGACCAGCAAGTCCCGCTGCCGCAGCGGCTCGTGACGCTCGTCCCCGACGACGCCCAGGCCCTCGTCCTCGACCATGTCCTCGAACGGGTCGCCGTCGTCCTCGGCCACCCCTCCACCGAATCCATCGACCCCGACGGCGAGTTCACGAAGATCGGCTTCGACTCGATGCTGTCGGCGGACCTGAGCAAACGCCTCACCGCCTCCACCGGCCTGAAACTGCGGCCGAACGTGGTGCTGCGCCACCCCTCCCCGCGGCTGATCGCCCGGCACATCGTCTCCTCGCTGGCCAAGCCCGGCGCACGCTGACGGCCGGGCGATCCGACCCGGTCACGGGCGCCGCCGCGCCCTCGCGGAAAAGTGCCACCCCGGGGAACGTCCCGCCGGAAGCCCTCGCCCGAATGTCCCGCCGGCGGGACACCGCAAGCCCTCAAGAGGCTTTCCCCGCCCCCGTACCAAGTTGTCTTGACCTGCTGATTCACCTTCCGTGAAGGTGGGGTGATCTGCGAATTCCTCCGATTCCCGGACCTGTTTGCTGAGGGGTTGATCCGTGTGCGAGCATTCGCTGCTTCGTCCGCGCATAAAGGACTGTGGCTGGCGGAGGAAATGTCTGCCGACACGCTGAACCACGCACTGACCATGTGGGACGTGGACGGTGAACTCGACCCGGCCGTCATGGAATCCGCGTTCCTGCACGTGCTGGACGAGGCCGAGGTCCTGCGCGTCACCTTCGCCGACGACGGCGACGGACTGCGCCTTTCGCCACGCGAACTGGGGGACTGGCGGCCCTTCCTCCTCGACCTGTCCGCCGAGACGGACCCCGAGCAGGCGGCACGCGACACGCTGGCCGACCTGATCCGCAAGCCGTTCGACCTCGGCCACGACCTGCTGTTCCGGATGGGCGTCATCACCCTCGCGCCGGCCCGCTCCCTCGTGGTGATCGCCTACCACCACCTCGTCTCGGACGGGTTCGGCACCGGCGGCCTGCTCTCCAGGCGTCTCGCCGAGGTCTACACGGCGCTGGCCCGCGGCGCACAGGTCCCCGCCCTGCCGCACCCGTGGGACGCCGCCTCGTTCGCGACCGAGGCGGCCGACTACCTCGCCTCCGACGAGTTCACCGGCGACACCGCGTTCTGGCGCGACTACCTCGCCGACGCGCCCGCCCCCGCACAGATCCCGCGCGTCGCCCTCTCCGACGCCGAACGCGCCGCGCTGTCCCAGCCGATGAGCGACGCCGACCGCTGGGGCGAACTGACCGAGCCCATCGGCATGGTCAGCCGCACCCTGACCGTCCCGCGCGCCGAGGCCGACGCGTGGACCCAGGCGGCCAAGACGATGGGCGTGTTCACCTCCACGCTGCTGACCACCGCCGCGGCCGTGTTCTTCCGCCACCGCTGCGACCGCCCCGAGTTCCTGCTCTGCCTCGCCGTCGGCAACCGGGTCGGCATCGCCAGCAGGACACCCGGCCTCGCCGTGAACGTCGTCCCCGTACGCGTGAAGGTCCCGCTGAACACGACCTTCGCCGACCTCGCCGACGCGATCGTCGACGAGACGTACGAGATCTCCGGCCACACCGCCTGCCACTACTCGGACATCCAGCGCGCGAGCCGGACCGCCCTGAGCGACCGTGGCAGCTTCGGCGCCGTCATGAACGTCGTCGAGTTCGTCGACCAGCTCCGCTTCGGCGACCACCTCGCCCGCTACCTCGGCGGAACCACCGGCTCCTTCGACGAACTGTCCATCGGCGTCTACAGCGACGGCAGCGCCGAAAGCGACCTCTACATCCGCCTCGACGCCCCCGCACGCCTCTACGACCGGGCGGAACTGCGCTTCATCGGCGAGGAGCTGATCGACCACATCCGCGCCGTGGTGGCCGACGGGGAACAGAGCGTCGGCGCCCTGGACGTGCTCACCGGTGCCGGACGCGAGCAGGTGCTGACCCGGCCGAACGACACCGGCGCACCCCTTCCCGCACTGACGGTCCCTCAACTGTTCGCCCGGCAGGCGGCATCGGCCCCCGACGCCGTCGCACTCCAGTCCGGCGACCTCACCCTCTCCTACCGCGCACTGGACGAGCGCTCCAGCCGGCTGGCCGACGCGCTGCGCCGGCACGGCGTCGGGCCCGACACGGTCGTGGCGGTGGCGCTGGAGAGGTCGGCGGACCTGGCCGTCGCCCTGCTGGGCGTGGTGAAGGCGGGCGGAGCCTACCTGCCCCTCGACCCGGCACTGCCCGCGGCGCGGGCCAAACTCGTGGCCGGCGACGCCGCCGCACACGCCCTGCTCACCGACGCCGCGACCGCCCAGGCGCTCTCGGCCGGCCTGGAGATCCCGGCCCTCGTACTCACCGACCTCACCACCGACGCCGCACCGGCCTCCGCCGCCACACCCGCCGACGCCGCACCGACCGCCTCCGCCGACGCCGCACCGGCCGCCGCCGATGCCGCAGCCGCCACCGATACCGCACCGGCATCCACCCCGCCCCCGCACCCGCTCCCGCACCCGGACAACCTCGTGGCCGTAAGCCCCACGTCGACGACCGGCGCCGCCACCGCGGTCGGCATCACCCACCGCGCCATGGAGCGGCTCGTCCTGGACCGCGCCTGGCAGGGCGCCGCCCGAGGCACCGTGCTGTGGCACACCCCGGTCACCTCCGACACCCTCGCCCTGGAACTGTGGGCGCCCCTGCTGGGCGGCGGCCGCGTGGTCGTGGCTCCCCCCGGCGAACTCGACGCCGACGCCCTGACCCGGGCGCACGCGGAGCACGGCATCACCGCCGTGTGGCTGCCCGCCGGCCGGTTCACGGCGATCGCCGCCCAGCAGCCCGCCTCCCTGGCCGGACCGCGCGAGGTGTTCACCGGCGGCGACCGAGTTCCCGCGGCCGCGCTGCGCCGTATCCGCCAGGCCTGCCCGCAGACGACGATCGTCACCGGCCACGGCCCCACGGAAGCCGCCGGATTCGCCGCCACCGACCGCCTGACCCCGGACGGGGTGGAACACCGGCCGGGCACCCTCGGCCGCCCGGCGGACAACACCCGCCTCTACGTCCTGGGCCCGGGCCTGGCACCCGTCCCCGCCGGCGTCACCGGAGAGCTGTACGTGGCCGGCCCCGGCGTGGCGCGCGGATACCTCGGACGCCCCGGACCGACCGCGGAGCGCTTCGTGCCCTGCCCCTTCGGCCCGCCCGGCACCCTGATGCACCGCACCGGCGACCGGGTGCGCTGGGGCGCCGACGGCCGGATCGAGCACGTCGCCGACGCCGGCGCCCAGGCCGACGTACGCGGTGTCAGCGTCGAGTCGGCCGAGGTCGAGGAGGTACTGGCCGAACACCCCCACCTCGCCCGATCGGCTGTCGCCGTCAAGCCGGACGCGGCCGGGCAGCAGCGCCTGGTGGCCTACGTCGTCCCGGTCGACGGCCAGACCGTGTCCGCCGACGAACTGCGCGGCTTCGCCGCGAAACGACTCCCGGAGTCCGTGGTCCCGACCCTGTTCACCGTGCTGGAACACCTGCCGGTGACGCCGGGCGGCCGCCTCGACCGGGCAGCCCTGCCCGACCCCGCCACCGAGCCGGACACCTACCGCGCACCGCGCAACGACACCGAACGGATCCTCGCCAAGGCGTTCGCCGAGGTGCTGGAGCTGGACCGGGTCGGCATCGACGAGGACTTCTTCGACCTCGGCGGCAACTCGCTGCGCGCGATCCGGCTGGTCGGCCTGATCCGGGCGGAGCTCAAGCAGGAGGTGTCCATCCGCCGCCTGTTCGCGGCCCGCACCATCACCGGCCTGTCGGACATGTGGAAGGACCTCGGCCGGTCCAGCAGGCCGAGCCTGCGCAGGCGGACGAAGGAGGGCGCGGTCCTCTGACGCCGGGGGTCCTCTGAGGCCGGGTCCTCCGATGCCGGGGAGCCCCAGCCGCTGGGGTCCTCCGATGCCGGGCACGGCCCGGCCCGGTCAGCAGCGGTTCGGCACGGCGAAGGCGAAGGCGAAGGAAGCCATGGATTCTCTGACACAGGCCCTGCTGTCCGGGGCCGGCCCGGACGAAATCGGGCGGCACGAACTCCCCTCGACCTACGAGGCGGCGCACCTCCTGGCCGCGGACCTCGGCATGTTCGACGGCGTCGCGGACAACGACGTCCGCAAGTCGCTGCACGTCGGACAGGTCCCCCTGCCGGACATCGCGCCGGACGAGGTGGTCGTCGCCGTCATGGCGAGCTCCATCAACTACAACACCGTATGGTCGGCGACGTTCGAGCCGGTGCCCACCTTCGAGTTCCTCAAGCGCGGCGCCCGCCAAGGCGGTTGGGCCGCCCGGCACGATCTGCCCCACCATGTGGTCGGCTCGGACGCCTCCGGCGTCGTCGTGCGCGCCGGGGCGGGGGTGCGGCACTGGAAGGCCGGCGACCACGTCGTCGTGAGCTGTGTCCAGGTCGACGAACAGGAACCGGCCACGCACGCCGACGCCATGCTCGGGCAGGGGCAGAAGATCTGGGGCTACGAGACCAACTTCGGCGGCCTCGCCCACTACGCGGTGGTCCGCGCCAGCCAACTCCTGCCCAAGCCCGCCCACTTGACCTGGGAGGAATCGGCCGGGGTGCTGCTGACCGCGGCGACCTCCTACCGGATGCTGGTCGGCGACAACGGAGCCCGGATCAAGCAGGGCGACATCGTCCTCATCTGGGGCGCCACCGGCGGCCTCGGCGCGTTCGCGGTGCAGATGGTCAAGAACGCGGGCGGAATCCCCATCGGCGTGGTCGGCTCCGAACACAAGGCCGAGGCGCTGCGCCGCCTGGGCTGCGACGTGGTCATCAACCGCAACGACATCGGCATGGGCGGCGACGACGCGCTCACCCCCCAACGCACCATCGAGCTGGGCAAACGGCTCGGACGCGAGATCCGCCGACAGGTCGGCGAGGACCCGCACGTCGTATTCGACTACGTCGGCCGGGCCACGTTCGGGATCTCCGTGTTCGTCGTGCGCAAGGGCGGCACCGTCGTCACCTGCGGCTCCAGCACCGGCTACGACCACCACTTCGACAACCGCTACCTGTGGATGAACCTCAAACGGATCATCGGCAGTCACGCCGCGAACCTCCAGGAACAGGCGGAGTGCAACCGGCTCTTCCAGCTCGGACACCTCAAGCCGATCCTCTCCGAGGTCTTCCCCCTGGCGGACGTGGGCGAAGCCGCACGCCTGGTCCAGAACAACCAGCACATCGGAAAGGTCGGCGTGCTCTGCCTCGCCCCCGAACAAGGACTCGGCGTCACCGACCCCGCCCTGCGCGAGAAGATCGGCCCCCAGCGCCTCAACCCGCTGCGCCGGAGCGCACCCGACCACACCGAGGTGTCCTGACATGGGCATCGGCATACTCTCCACCGGCTCCTACCTGCCCAAGCACGAGGTCGGCAACGAGGAGGTCGCCGAACGCGTCGGCGTCACCGCCGAGTGGATCGAACGCAAGACACAGATCAAATCCCGGCGCTACGCCGCCGAACACGAGGCGACCTCCGACCTGGCGGTCAAGGCCGCCGAACGCGCCCTGGAGCAGGCCGGGCTCGGCCCCGGGCAGATCGACCACATCATCGTCTCCACCTCCACCGGGGACTTCCCGCAGCCGCCCACCTCCTACCTGGTGCAGCACGGCCTGGGCGCCTACGGCGCGGCCTGCTTCGACGTCAACGTCGTGTGCAGCGGCTTCGTCTACGCCCTCGCGCTGGCCCACAGCCTGGTGACCGTGAACCCCACCGCCCGCATCCTGGTCATCGGCGCGGACGTCTACTCACGGATCCTGGACTTCACCGACCGCAGGACCGCGATCCTGTTCGCCGACGGCGCCGGCGCCGCGGTCGTCGGCACGGTCCCCGAACCGTACGGGATCATCGCCACCGACCTGGCCAGCCGCGGCGACGCCCACCACCTGATCCGCGTCGAGGCCGGCGGCAGCCGCAGACCCGCCTCGGCGGCGACCGTCGCCGAGGGCGGCCACTACTTCAAGATGGACGGCCGCGGAGTACGGGACTTCGTCGCCGAGCACGTCCCGCCCGCGCTCCTGGCCCTCACCCACAGGGCCGGCGTCGACATCGGCGCGGTCGACCACTTCGTACCGCACCAGGCCAACGGCGTGATGCTCGGCGAGGTCGTCGAGCGCACCGGACTCGGCGCCGCGCACACCCACCGCACGCTGACCAGGTACGGCAACGTCGGCAGCGCCTCCGTACCGGTCGCCCTGGACGAGGCCCACCGCACCGGCGCCCTCAAGACGGGCGACCTGGTCCTGCTCGCCGGGTTCGGCGGCGGCATGTCGATCGGAGCAACACTTCTGAACTGGGGGACCCCCACATGACCTTGTCCACACACCAAGCCGGCGCCGGCATCGAGCGGGTCGGCGTCGCCGGCAGCGGCATCATGGGCACCGGCATCGCCGAACTGTGCGCCAAGACCGGCCTGGACGTGAAGGTCGCGGTGTTCTCCGAGGCCTCGCTCGTGAGCGCGCCGCGGCGGCTGGCCGCATCGCTGGAACGAGGCGTGGCCAAGGGCAAACTGACCGCGCCCGAACGCGACGCGGCCCTGGCCCGGGTGTCGTTCACCCGCGACCTCGCCGACCTCGCGGACCGACAGCTGGTGATCGAGGCGGTCAAGGAGGACGAGCAGCTCAAGCTGGAGCTGTTCGCCACCCTCGACAAGACCGTCGAGGACCCGGACGCGATCCTGGCGACCAACACCTCCTCCATCCCCGTCGTACGGCTCGCCGCCGCGACCCGCCGCCCCGGCCAGGTCCTGGGCATCCACTTCTTCAACCCGGTGCCCGCACTGCCACTGGTCGAGCTCGTCTCCTCCGTCCTGACCGACGAGAGGGTCGGCGAGCGGGCGCTGCTCTTCGTCCGCGACACCCTGGGCAAGAAACCGATCGCCTCCCCGGACCGGGCCGGCTTCCTCGTCAACGCCCTGCTGTTCCCCTACCTGCTGTCCGCGATCCGGATGGTCGAGTCGGGCCTTGCGAGCGCCGAGGTCGTCGACCAGGGCATGGAACAGGGCTGCGCGCACCCGATGGGCCCGCTGCGGCTCGCCGACCTCATCGGCCTGGACACCACCGTCTCCATCGCCCACGCCATGTACGAGGAGTTCAAGGAGCCCCTGTACGCGCCACCGCCGCTGCTCCTGCGCATGGTCGAGGGCGGCCTGCTGGGCAAGAAGTCCGGCCGCGGCTTCCACACCTACGCCTGAGCGACCTACACCTGAGCGGGCACCTTTGGTCTTCCGTTCATGACCGGCGCAAAGGGCGTCCACCTCGTTTCTTGCAGGGCGCCCCGGCCTTCAGGCCGGGGGTGAATGCGAGTCCCTGTGGAGCAGGGCAGGGGCAGGGAAATCGCCGTCAGGTCGATTCGTCGTCCTGACGGCGTCGGGGGCGATTGAGCAGGTGCAGGATTTTGACGTTGAGGGTTGCCGGTCGGCGGCCGCTTGAGCGGTGAGACGGGCGTGGAGTTCTTCGGAGATGCGAAGCGCGAATATGAACATCCCGCCGTTATCGCGTTATTGCGTCACTACAGTGACGGCATGACCAAGTTCCGCATGTACCCCACATGCGCGCAGGAGCAGCAGATGTTGCTGCACTGCGCGCATGCCCGGTACGTGTGGAACCTGGCGGTCGAACAGCATGCGCACTGGCGCAGGTGGCGCAGGTCAGCGCCCGGTTTCGCCGAACAGTGTCGCCAGCTCACTGAGGCCCGGCGCGACAACGAGTGGCTGGGTGCCGGGAACGCGGACGTGCAGCAACAGGCACTGAAGGACTTTGCCACGGCCAAGAACGCCCGCTTCACGTCCGCCGACCTGGCGCCAGAAGTACCGGCACGAGGGCTTCCGTGTCATCGGCACCGACCGCGTCCCGGAGTTCGACGAGGACGGCTCACCGAAGCTCAACGCAAAGACCGGAAAGCAGGTTATGGGCCGCTCCGTGGTGGTGCGCAAGCTCAACCGCCGATGGGCGCAGGTCAAGGTGCCCGGCTGCGGCTGGGTCCGCTTCCGGCTCACCCGGACCGCATTGCCCGCCGCGAAGACTTTCCGCGTCACCTTGCGCAACGGCCGGTGGCACATCGCCTTTGCGGTCATCCCCGCACCGGTCGAGGCGCCCGGCACCGGAGAGGCCATCGGTATCGACCGGGGCGTGCAAATCACGGCCGCCCTCTCCGACGGGCGGAAGCTGAACTGCCCCCAGCTCACCGTGAAGGAACGCGCGCAGGTCCGTAAACACCAGCGACGGGCCGCCCGCGCCCCCAAGGGCAGTGAACACAAGACCGCCGAGTACACCAAGGCGGCCAAGCTCAAAGCGCGTGAAGCCGACCGGCGCAAGGACTGGTGCGAGAAGACCAGCACGATGCTGGCCCGCACCTATGACCTGGTGCGGTTCGAGAAGCTGAACATCAAGAACATGACCCGCTCGGCCAGGGGAAGCACCCAGCGGCCCGGCAAGCAGGTCACCCAGAAGGCCGGGCTGAACCGGGCGATCCTGGCCCAGGGCTGGGGCCTGCTCCGGCAACGCACCGGGCACAAGGCCCCGGGCCGGGTCGAAGACGTGCCGGCCCCCTACACCAGTCTGCGCTGCAGCGCCTGCGGTTGGATCGACAAGAACTCGCGCAAGAGCCAAGCCGAGTTCGTCTGCTCCTTGTGCGGCTTCACCTGCAACGCGGACACCAATGCAGCAGTCAACGTCGCGGCAGGACAGGGCGGGATCCCCCGCCCCCGGCGATCAGCCGGTGCCGGAGGGACGACACCGCCCGAACAGCGGTCGAGCGTCCGTGAACCCCAACCCAGCCGGGTTGGAATCCCCCTCTTTTAAGAGGGGGCGGATGTCAATACAGTGGCGTGCGGGCCGTGACTGGCGCTGAGGTGGAGTACCACCGGGGAGCGGCCTGACGATTCGGTCGATGCCGTGCGCCTGGGCGAGTGGTCAGCGACGCCTGGAGGCGACCATGTCCCAGTCCCCAACAGCCCAGCTCATGGACGGTACCGGCCTTGCCCGGCGCATCGTCGAGGAGACATCCGGCAGGGCGGCAGAACTTGCGCGGCGCACCGGCGTGACGCCCTGCCTGGCAACGGTGCTGGTGGGTGAGGATCCGGCTTCGGTGACGTACGTCCGCATGAAGCGGGCCCGTTGCGCGAAGGCGGGCATCGAGTCCCGGCTCGTCGGCCTGCCGGCCACCACGACGACCGCCGAGCTGGTGGCAAGGCTCCACTCCCTCTCGCAGGATCCCGGCGTGCACGGCATCCTGCTGCAGCACCCCGTGGGCCCGCACATCGACGAGCGGGCGGCGTTCGAGGCCATCGCGCCGCAGAAGGACGTCGACGGGGTCACGATGAGCTCCTTCGGGGCGATGAGCTTCGCACTGCCCGGTTTCGCCTCGTGCACCCCGGGCGGGATCATGCGGCTCCTGGACGAGTACGACGTCGAGCTCGCCGGCCGGCGTGCCGTCGTCGTGGGCCGCAGCGCGATCCTCGGCAAGCCCGTCGGCATGCTCCTGCTCGCCCGGGACGCCACCGTCACCTACTGCCACTCCCGGACGACCGACCTGGCCGCGACCGTGCGGGAGGCGGACATTGTCGTGGCGGCCGTGGGACGGCCTCGGCTCATCCGCGGCGAGGACATCAAGCCGGGGGCCGTCGTGATCGACGCCGGATACAACCCCGGCAACGTCGGCGACGTCGACTTCGACACCGCCCGCACCCGTGCCCGCCTGATCACGCCGGTCCCCGGCGGGGTCGGACCCATGACCATCGCGGTCCTGCTGGCCCAGACGGTCGACGCGGCAACCGACCAGCTCGGGCTCGGCCGGTGAGCGAGGACAGCCTGAGGCTCGGCGCGGACGACAAGCGGCACACCCGCTGAGCGCGGCACGGCCAAGAGGAGGGGCCCGCATCGAGCCGGGCCCCTCCAGCCGTGCGTGCCGCTTGTCCGTGCGGCGCGGCGCTAGGAAGCGGCGGCCCGCGTGAGAAGTCCCTCGGTGACGGCGGCGGCGACCTTCTCGAGCTGGTCGAAGAGGTAGAAGTGCCCGCCGGGGAACACCTCCACCCGGAAGTCGCCGGTGGTGTGCTCCCGCCAGGTGTGGGCGTCCTGGACCGTCGCGATCGGGTCGCTGTCCCCGATCAGGGCGGTCACCGGGGACGTGAGCGGCCCGCCGCCGACGGGCCCGCGGTAGGTGCCCAGGATGCGGTAGTCGGCCCGCAGCGCCGGCAGCACCAGTTCCAGGATGTCGGGATCCTCCAGCATGGACTGGTCGGTGCCGCCCAGCCGGCGCACCTCGGCCAGCATGTCGGCGTCGTCGTAGAGGTCGTAGGCGCTGTCGCGCAGGTCGGGACCGCCGCGGCCGGAGAAGAACACCCGCCGCGGGGCGGGCAGTCGACGCTTCGCGAGCTGCCGGGCCGTCTCGAACGCCACCAGCGAGCCCATGCTGTGCCCGAACAGGGCGTACGGCCGTCCGTCCGCGGCCAGTTCACGGGCCAGCTCCTCGGTCACCGCCTCCGCGAGCGGCTCCAGGGCCGTGAACGGCTCCTCGCGGTAGCGGTCCTGGCGGCCCGGATACTGCACGGACACCACGTCGACGTCCGGGTGCAGGATGCGCGCCAGGTCCTTGAACGCCGTCGCGGCGCCCCCCGCGTGCGGGAAGCACACGAGGATCGGTCCGTCGGCGGCCGTCGTGGTGAAGCGTCGCAACCACGTGCTGTTCACGGTCGGTGTGTTCCCTTCGTAGGGTCGTCACGGCCGGGTCCCGCCGGGGAGCGGACCGGCCGGCCGTTCGTCTCGGGCAAAGGCCGCTCAGCCCACACGGGCCGGGCCGAACCAGGTTTCGAGGGCGGCCCGCAGCGCGGACGCGTCGGGCACCGTGCCGGCGGCGGCCGCCCAGGCGACATGGCCGTCCGGGCGGATGAGGACCGCGGCCGGCGCGGGGATCTCCCCGAGGACCGGGACGATCCACTGCTCGTCCTCGCCACGCGCCTCGACGACGTCCACGCGGTCGGCCCAGCCCGCGGCGACGGCCGCCACCCGCGTGCCGCCGGACAGGTCGAGCAGGACCGGGCGGGCGGCGCGCAGCAGCTCGTGGACCCGGGTGGCGCCGTCGGACGCCTTCAGGTCGGCGTCCGGGACCCGGCGGCCGGTCAGCGGGTGGTCGCCGTCGAGGGGGTAGCGGATGTCCAGGGCCGTCAGCAGATGGCGCAGGTACTGGTTGACCTCGTCGAACACCATCAGGGAGCCGAATATCTCGCGCAGCGCGTCCGTCTGCGGCCCGGGACGCACCAGAGCCGACTGCGCCCGGGTGTTGTGCAGCACCCGCTCCCCGACCGGGTGCCGCTCGGCGTGGTAGGTGTCCAGCAGGCTCTCCGGGGCCCGGCCGCGCACCACCGAGGCGAGTTTCCAGCCGAGGTTGACCGCGTCCTGCACCCCCATGTTCAGCCCCTGCCCGCCGGCCGGGAAGTGGATGTGCGCCGCGTCGCCCGCGAGCAGCACCCGCCCCTTGCGGTACCGGTCGGCCTGCCGCGCCGCGTCGTTGAACCGGGAGATCCACCGGGGGTTGCGCATGCCGAAATCGGTGCCCGCGACCCGGACCAGGGAGTCGCGCAGCCCCTCGAACGTCACGCTCTCCTCGCGGTCCGCGACCCGGTCGAACTCCGAGGTGATCACCCGGTGCCAGCCCGGCTCGAACGCGATCGCCGAGTAGTCCCCGCCCGCGGTGCGCCGCACCCAGACGTAGTCCTCGGGCAGATCGGGGAGTTCGACGTCACCGATCAGCGCCGTCATCGTCGCCTCGGTGCCGGGGAAGCCGATGCCCGCCAGCTTGCGCACCGTACTGCGCCCGCCGTCGCAGCCCACCAGATAGCGGGCGCGCAGCGCCGTGGGCGCCTCCCGCGCCCCGACGGTCTCCACCGTCACACCGGTCTCGTCCTGATGGATGCCGCTCACCTCGCACGCGCGGCGCACCCGCACGCCGAGTTCGAGGGCCCACTCCTCCAGCAGCCGCTCGATGGCGGACTGCAGGATCATCAGCGGGTAGGGGTGCCGCGACTCCGACTCGTCGAAGTCGAGGTAGAGGCCGGAGAAGTGGCCCACCGGCTGCAGCGCGCCCTCCGCCAGGAAACGCTCCAGGACGCCGCGCTGGTCCAGCACTTCCAGGGTGCGCGAATGGACCCCGCCGGCCCGTGACTCGCCCGAGCGCTGCGCGAGCCGCTCGACCACGATCACGTCGGCACCCGCCAGCCGCAGTTCGCAGGCGAGCATCAGGCCCGTGGGCCCGGCGCCCGCGATCACCACATCCGTGTCCGTGCCGGTGTGTCCCACGTGTGCCCCCTCTTTCCGCTGCGCCTGTCACGGCATTGGATGACCTCCACGCTCACGCACGCGGGGGAGTGGTTCAAGACAACTCGGCACCGGGGTGCGGGAGTTCGCGGGCCGGCTTGCCGGGTCCGCGGGCCGGTTCGTGGTGTCCCGCCGAGCGGCCTCCGCGTGTCCCGCCGGCGGG
>NZ_JBHYXD010000089.1:0-35558 GCF_042751995.1 Streptomyces sp. NPDC059371
TGTGCCGGTTCTTTTCGTCTCCCTATCTACACGTGTGGGCTTTTGTTGGCTGGGCCCCCGGGCGCCGGGCCCGGGGCCCGACGGCGCGGGGGGGGGGGGACCCAGGGGCCAGCCCGCGCTCGCGCGGGCTTGATGAAGTAGGGAAAGTTGTATCCCCTGGCTCGGCTGCGCCGCGCGGTACTCCTTCAGCAGGTTGAGGCCAACGCGACTGCGAGCGTTGGTCGCTTCGGCTACGCACTTGATCTCGGCTACCTCTCAGGGTGCTGCTATGACCCAAACGCCGCACAGCTGGTCTAGGGGTTACCCGAGCCCACGGGTTGCTCCAGACTCGAGGGTATGAGGGAGGACAGCCCGTGGTCGCTGACAGATGCTTGGGATTGGACGGAGGAATGTGCACGGACTGCTGACGCGTCGGTGCGAGGAACTGACTCTTGGGTGCCTCCCGTCGAAGAGGAGTTGGTGCTGGCCGCACGGGCGAGCACACTGAGTCAGTGGTATCCGTTCACCAGTCACAACTACCTGCGGTTCGTGGATGGCCCCGCGTTCTGGATGCACGGCGGACAAAATGACGTGAATGAACTGGCGGGGTGTATCTCCTTCGACAAGGGCGGGCCGGACGGCAGCCCCACTTTCCGAGTCTGGAGCGGACTCCTGCTACAGAAACCGGACCCTGCGCTCGTTTTCACTACTTCGAGCGCGGTGGTTGCCGTAGCCGAGTTGGTGAGGCTGCTGTCAACTGACAGCGCGGAGAGTCAGCCACGCTCGCCTCGACCGGGCTCGGTGACGTCCACTTCCACGATCTCCGGCACACCGGGAACACCCTCGCCGCGACCGGCGGCGCCACCGCCCGCGAGCTGATGCAGCGCAGGGGCCACCCGTCGGTGCGGGCCGCGCTGGTCTACCAGCACCTCGTCAACGGGCGCGACCACCAGATCGCCGACTACGTGGACGGTCAGATCAGGAAGGTGCGCCGCCCTCCGCGCGGCCCATCTGGCACGTGAAGGGCACCGCGGCCCCCACCGACCGGAACCGGCCGGAAACGACAGAGGCCCAGATCACCGGATTCACACCGGCTGACCTGGGCCTTGTTCGTGTCCTGAGACTGGTGGGCGCGGACGGTTTCGAACCGCCGACATCCGCCTTGTAAGTTCGCTGGCAACTCGGCGCGGCCTGCCGAAATGAGGTTCGCCGGTCGCTCGCGCTTCCGACTCCGGCCACCGCCGTTTGCCATCGTTCGCCGCCGTTGATGTCAGTTGGTGATGTCAGACCGAGGGACGGTCTATGCGCTGACGGCCAGCTCCCGCGCACGCCGACGCGCTTGGGATCTCAGTTCCTTGAGACGGCCCGAGCGGGGTGTCGCGGTGTGCCCCCCGATGCGAACTACGGGCGTAGCGGTCGCTGAGGTCTCCTCGGCTGGAGGGAGCGCGCGCCCGCAAGCGGTCCCCTGCCGGATGTGTTCGAATTTATGAAGACCGCTTTTCGTGCGATATCGGAAAGGTAGGGCCCATGACGACGTCGTCGGACCGGATCGGGGAACTTGAGGACAGGGCAAAGCACGCGCAGCAGCAGGTGCAGAATGCGCTCGCTCAAGACCAGCAGCAACTGTCGGCTGCGGTCGACCAGGCGATGCAGGAAGCAGCGCAGCGGGCGGAGCAGCTCAACCGTGAGGCGGCCCAGAAAAAGGCCGCTGCTTCCGCATCGTTGGAGGAAGCAAGTAACAAGTGGCAGGAGCATGTTGCGACGGTCAAGAGTCGTATTCAGGAGCGGAAGGCCGAGCGTGACGCGAACCACGCCGAGCGGGATGCGGAAGATGCGGAGTTCTACGCGGTAGATGCGATCGACTTCGCCATTGCCGCGATTCAGGAGGCGGAGTCCGCCTCGCTGGATGCGTTGCTGGCCCGTGCGGAGGCCGAAGCCCTGGCGAGGTAAGGGTCTGTAAATCTGCCGGCTTCGCCTTCCCAGGTTCGAATCCTGGCGCCGCCACCCTAACGGGAATCGGCTCCTGACCAGCAAGTTTGGTCAGGGGCCGTTCTCGTTCTCGGCTCAAGTCAGTATCCGCCGTTCCCCGCTGGTCCCCGGACGTTCTGGCACGGCCGTGGCACGAGCCGTGAGCTTGATCATGCGGCGGCGTTCCGCGCTTGCTTCCTCGATCGGCGGTACCGATGCCACTTGGGCGCGAGCTCACCGCACGCGGTCACCCAGACCGCAAGAACAGCGCAAAGAACGATGCCGTCGCGCTCTCCGGTGAGCCTGCCCACCACCCAGAGGGCTGGCGTCGTGATGAGCCAGGCCACGAGCAGGTGTCTCGTTTTCGGCCACCAGTGCGCATTCTTCACAGGCGGGACGGTATCAAGGGTCATCCGTTCGCCTGGCGACGGCGGGAGGGCGACTCCGAGGCTTTGGGCGGGAGCTGCCTGCGCGCTTTGAGGCTGTGGCCTCATCTTTATCAGGTCGATCACGGGGACCCATCGACGTCGGGTCAACCTGTCCTCTGCCTTGTCCTGCTGGCCGCTGAGGTTCGGCATCGACCGCCCCTGTTCGCACCTGTTGGTGTCAGACGCTGATGTCAGCAGAAGCATCGGGATTGACACCCCGCTGCAAGAACGGGCCTCGGGTTTGCGGGGCGGGCTAAGCCTTAGCGGTTCGTGCTGGTGGGTTCGCCTAGGGCGGTGCGTACCCAGTCGTGAGTGGTTCCGGGATCGAGGGCGGTGAGCAAATCTGTGAGCGAGCCGTCCCAGCTTCGTCTTGCACGGTCGGCAGCAGCTGTGGCGACCAGTTGCCGGGTGTCCTGGTCCTCGCAACGGACCAGTGCGATGGCCGCGTGTGGGCCGGCTTCGGCGAGGATCTCGTGGGCATGGTGTGCATCTGCCTGTAGGTGTCCCTGCCGCACGTGTGCGGCGTGGGCCTCGCTCTTGGCCCCTTGGAACATCGACCTAAGCCCCATGAGGCCGATCGTCCATGCGAGCGAGACGGACATCAGGGTGTAAGTAAGGTCATTGGCTGTCATCTCGCGACCAGCCCCGACCACCACCGGCCCTGAGCGACCGTCTGGCGTGCCGGGCGGGCACCACTGCTCGATACGTGTTGGTATGGAGGGGTAGGCCCGCCCTGAGCACAGTCGTATCCGCTCGCTTCATGCCCTCTGGTGTTGGATCACCAACACCCGTCGCCCGCGTGTACTCCGTCATGCGCCGCATCCCCCAGCGATCGTGAACTTGAACCTCTGGCCTCATCCTTCTCAGGTCGATCACAGCGGGTCGGCGGCGTTGGTCAACCGGCCCTAGCTTCGGGCTGACTGTCTGCCGAAGTTCAACGCTGACCACTGTGTCCGCGGCCGTTCCCGCAGACGGATATCCATCGCTGCGCTGACCTGCTACAAACCCGGTCAACGGTCCCGGCTGATCTACCGGCCGCGCCGGGACGACGGTCAGCGCGACGGACGCAAGAGCTTCTGCTGGCGCGACTACCGGGACCTGCTGATTGCCGCACATCAGCAGCTCGGCGGCCCGATCGTGCTCGTCTGGGACAACCTCAACGTCCATAAAGCCGCCGATCTGCGGGAATGGACGGCAGTCCAGGACTGGCTGACCATCTACTACCTGCCGCCCTACGCGCGGACCTCAACCCCGTCGAAGGGAGCTGGTCCCTTCTGCGACGCGGCTGGCTCTCCAACGTGGCTTTCTCCACCCCAGAACACGTCGTCCAGCGCATCCGGCGCGGCTTACGGCACATCCAGTACCGCAGTCACCTCAGAGACGGCTGTCTCGCGGAAACCGGCCTGACCATCAGACCCGCCTGACCCGGCACGACATCACGAGTTCAATCTCAGTAGTGACGTCGGCAAGACGGTGCTTCCTCCGGCGACAGCCCGCGAGCGGCGGACAGCCGTGCGGGCAATAGTCGGCCAGCTCGCCCGGGGAGATGTCGTCGCGGATCGCGCCCGTCGCGGTGGCTTCGGCAATGACACCGCGCACCGGATCGCGCAACTGCTGCTGAGCCTCGATGGCGACGGCGGTCAGCCGTACGACCAGTTCGTCAGCCACGCCATGGGGTGTTCGCGCTGATCGCGGGCTGGGCTTCATCGTGGTGGCCTGTGGCTGCCGCAGCGTCGACGTCTGGGTGCGGGACTGGACGGACATGACCGCCATCGCGCAACAGGACGCCCATGGGGGACGCCCTGGACGAGCCTTGTACCTACTAGGTTTATCACCGCGCTCGATTCCAGGTGGGGCAGGACCGTCCGAATGCACACGACGAAAGAGCCGGCTCAGTGCTAGTCACGCCATGTCAGGTCGTTGACCGACCTTGGCGATACTCCTCGGAAGGCATCGAGTCCCATTCAGTATTCGCGCCGTCACGCGTCACCATGAACAACGGACGCGATCGCAGGACCTGCCCGACGAGTTGCCCGCGCATGACCACCCCGGAATCATTCGGTCCTGCATAGCCCTCGGGCGTGTAGCGAAAGCGCCCGTCCACTGCCTCGGCATGCGCGATTACGTCGCTCTCCAGCTCCGACAGGTCCCTTCCGACCAGCGAGATTCCGTCGTACCCGACCTGGGGACCGTGGACAGCATCGGCTGCGATGCAGAACAATCCCACAGCCTGGCTCACGTAGGCCGTGACGGCCGGCAGAGAGGGGGTCGCCTCGCGACGGACCTCGATCTTCCAAGTCGGCGAGAAGGTCGCGTGGTCCCGTGCGCAATCGCTGACCTGCGCCTGGCCGAGAACCTGAGCCGCCTTGACCACTTCGTCGACGATCATGCCGAACCGGAACGGTCCGACGCCGACAGCCGGTGCGTAGGACCACTCGTCCCGATCAGCGACTCCGGAATCGACTTCGGTCTTGAACGTCATGGTCGCCCCCCTGGAGACAGCTGAAATCTTGCCGCCGCCCATCATGACTTTCGGCTTGGGTGGTCGTTGGTCCGAGCGTGGGAACACGCCAGTGGCGGCCGTGGATCGTATCGGATGAACTGTGGTCGCTCATTGAGCCGTTGCTGCCCGAGCCGGCGCCGAAGCTGGTCGAGGGCAGACCGCGGGTGCCGGACCGGCAGGCCTTGTGCGGGATCCTGTTCGTACTGGATACCGGCATCCAGTGGGAGTACCTGCCCCAGGAGTTGGGCTTGGGTTCGGGGATGACGTGCTGGCGGCGTCTTGCCCGTGGAACGAAGCCGGCGTGTGGGATCAACTGCAGCTGGTGCTGCTGAGAAGGTTGCGGGCCGCGAAGCAACTGGACTGGTCCCGGGCGGTGATCGACTCCTCCCCCGTGCGAACGGCCCGGCGGGGCCCAAAAGCGGACCCAGCCCCGTCGACCGCGCGCGGCCGGGCAGCAAGCACCACGTCGTCACCGACGCCCAGGGCATCCCGCTCGCGGTGTCGCCGACCGGCGGAAACCGCAACGATGTCACCCAGTTGCTGCCGCTGCTGGACAAGATTCCGGCGGTAGCAGGCGTCCTCGGCCGGCCCAGACGCAGACCCGATACCCTGCTCGCCGACCGCGCCTACCACCACGACAAGTACCGCCGCCTGCTCTGGGACCGCGGCATCCGCCCGATCATCGCCGAACGAGGTGTGGAACACGGCTCCGGCCCGGGCATTTTCCGCCGGGTGGTAGAGCGCACGATCGCCTGGCTGCACGACTTCCACCGCCCGCGGATCCGTTGGGAGCGACGCGACGACATCCACGAGGCCTTCCTCGGCCTCGCCACCTGCCTGATCACCCACCGATACGTCCAACGCCTTTGTTAGGACCTCTTAGGCGACCGGTTGTACTCGATGGGGCTGCCCAGCACGGTCGCCCGCCACGCCGTCGCCGGATCGTCGCCCGCCTCCAGGAGCTCGCGCTCGATCCGGTCGGAGTCCGGATGCCGGCCCTCCCCCAGGAGCAGTTCGGCCTGCCGCTCGGTCACCACGTCTCCGACCCCCGGGCCGACCGCAGCGAGTCCCCGGCCCCTCCAGACGCCGGGCGGAACACCGGCTTCCTCCTGGGCGGCGCGCAGCGGCCTGCCCGCAGGACGGTGCCCTGACCACGGCCGGGTACGTCGCTCTCGGAGCAGCCGCCCGTCTTCCACGCTGACGAGCGAGGACCTTGGAGGGCTCGGGCGTGACGCGGGACTTGGCCATACCTTCCCCGAGCAGGTGCCAGGACCTCAGTGGCTGTGGGCCGTGCTCTGGCCGGTGAGGAACGGTCCGGGTACCTCCAGACGCCTCATCGAGTCATGTCTGCCCACCGGCCGATACTCCTGGCAGAGCGGATGGCACAGCGGAGGTCAAGGGGCTGGGAAGCGGACAGGCCTGGTCCCACTTCCTGTCGCGCACGTGCTTCCAGACCTCACTCCAGTCCGAGGGGCAGGGACTCATCGGAGTCGGCACAGCGGGCGGCGACACCGTGGTTGACCTCGTACCCGTAGGCGGCCGGTACACGGGATGGCACTCCGCTTCGTACGCGCCACCGGAGCAATCGACCTCCGAGCTGCCGGAACACGCGGACACGCCGTACACGACGACTGTCACGACCACCGCCCCGACGGTTCCGGCTGTCCAAGACGCACGCCTTCTCCCCATGCCACCCCTCCGTGACAGCGCGACGCAGCATTGTCGCGCAGGACCGACGGGTTCGGCATCCCCGTGCTCCGCCAAACGCTCCCTGATCGGAGCTGGGGGCAGTCACGGTGTCTGCTGCGAACAGCTCATGGACCCACGCCATCCGCAACAGACATGCGGTTTGGGACTGCCTCCGGTGACGGCCCGGCGAGACCGATCGCGCTCTCAGGTCAATCCCGGGGGCACCGCCGTACATTGACGGCCCACAAAACCCACCCGGGCCTGGGCCTGTCACCCCGCACCTCAGGGATCGAATCGCCCGGCAGAATCGCCTCCTCGTCACAGGCCACACGGCCTCTGCTGAAGTCGATCGCCTGCTGCCGCGCACTCTCCGCAGACTGCTCCCCCATCCCGTCATGCAGGTGCGCCGCTCGCGCTGTCGGTCATGAAGGAAGGAAGGATCGGCCAGGCCCGCGAACTGAGCCTGACCGCCGCGCATCTCGTGGTCGTGCAGCGTCATGTCGGGGGTGACATCGGAGAGGATGGTCGGCTGGACTTGGCCCGTACCGTCGACGCGCAGTGGCGGGATGACGATGAAGGGCCGGGCAAAGAATGCTGCGCAAGCCGATAGATGACGGGCTTGCGGAGCCAACAGGAAGGCGGAACTGCAGCCAGAGGCGACAGTCACCGACTCCCCCTGCCTGCAGGCAGGAAGGCACTCAAGAGGCGCGCCGGCACAGGAAGGTGCGGCTCACCACTATCGAATGAGCCCGCCGGAAATGAGAACGTCCCCTCAAGACCGGCGAACTCGCGCGGCTGACCCCCGGCCCGCCGCAGTGCCCTCACCGCCTGCGCCTCGTCGTGAGTTCCGTGGCAGCGGCCCCTCCGCCCAACAGACCGCCCGGCCCGCACCGACGTCCACCGGTACCGCTGCGTCAGCTGCGAGGCCGTCCAGCTCCAGCAGTTCTGGACGTGATGCCGTGCCCTCTGCGAGACCTGACCGGGCCGTGCGGTTGCTGCGCGGCAGCTTCGTGAGAACTGATGCGGCGCTGCGCAGGGAAGTCGCCTGGCCCGGAGCGCGCGACGCGACCGCGATGGCCAAGGCAGCAGGTCCTGAGGACCCCTGCCGAGGCCTGCTCTGCTTCGGGCCGGCACTCGCCGCATCGTCATATCTGAAGAGCACTCAGGCTCGCATGTGGCTCTGGCCGCTGCGAGGACTTTCGTGTCTTCCTCTGCCGGTCGTTGAGCTGATGTTGTCTCAGCTCGCTTCATCGGTACCGGACGTTGCCACGATCTGCGCGTACTGCTCGGGGTCGCGTTCCTGCGCGAACTGGTTCAGCGCACGCAGCATTTCGAAGAAGGCGGGCTGTTCCATCTTCCGTGCCAGGTGCATCGCGATGAACAGCGGATCATCGTAGGGCAGCGAGCGGGGCTGCTTGTCCTCGTTGACGGGGTCGGTCCTGGGCGGTTGTTCCGTGGCGACGCGCGGTTCCGGAACGGCCGGTTCGGGTTCGTGCCCGTCGTCGTCTACCTCTGCCTGGGGCTCCGAGGTCGGGGCGTTGGCTGCCGTACTGCTGGTGATTACGCCGTAATCACTCGGGTCGTTTTCCGGCACGCTGGAAGCCGCTTCGACCGCTGTCTGCTGCACCGGCTGCGGACGGGGGGGCCGGGACTCGAGCTCCTTGCGTGCCCGTGCCGCCTTGAGTTCATCCAGGACTGCCGCCTGCTGGTCGGCGGGCTTGTTGCCCACCGCGCGCAGCAGGTCGATGGGCTCCTCCCCGATCCGGGCCTGGAGCTCGGGGGTGAGATTGAGGAGCGCGAGGCGTTGTGACACCCAGCCCTGGGAGCGATGGAGACGCGAGGCGAGGGCCCGCTGGCTGCCATGGATGACGAGGAGCCGCTGGAGAGCGCGTGCCTCGTCCAGTTCTTCGAGGTCCTGGCGGTGGATGTTGGCGACGAGGGCGGACTCGAGGAGTTCCTCGGAGGTACCGCCTTGGTCGTCGCTGACCATGACCTTGAGTGTGGCAAGGCCGGCTTCGCGGGCTGCGGCAAGCCGGCTGCTGCCGTCGATGACGATGTGCGTGGCGTCGGGTTCGAGGTCGGCCTCGCGGTCGGGGTTGGCTTTGATGTAGGCGTCGCGGTTCATGACCGTGATCGCCTGCTTCTGGCCGTGTGTTGTGAGGCTGCCCGCGAGGTCGGTGAGGTCGCCGAGGTGGGAGCGCGGGTTGTCGGGGTTCGGGCTGATGCGGTCAACGCGGAGTTCCGCGGGCGGGGCGACCCCGTCCGTCGGAACCCCGGTGGCTGCGGCGACGGCCTGACGGCGTGCGCTGACGGTGCGCACTCCCCCACCGAAGCGGCCGCTGCCGAGCTGGTCGGCCTTGCTCACAGGACCTCCCTGGCGAGGGCACGCATGCCGACCGCCTGCTGCGATTTCGGCGCGTAGGACAGCAGCGGCTTCTTCACTCGGACGGCTTCCTTCTGTTCCTTGAGGTCGCCGATGAGCCCGACAACTCGTGGATCCTTTATGTCGACCCAGCCCTGGAGGGAGGACGTGGCGATGTAACCGCGGCGGGAGTCGTACAGGTTGACGACGATGCCCAGGTAGTCGATGTCGATCTGCAGGTCGCTGCGCAGGTCGTCGACCTGGGTGGTGAGGAGTTCGTAGGCGTCGGCGGAACTGTCCTCCGCCTGGACGACGACGAGGGCGCCGGACTGTCCGGGCTTCTCGGCGTCACGGCGGCGGCCGTAGTAGGCGGCGGCGTCCATGCTGAGGCCGAGGCTGGGCGGGCAGTCGACGATGATTACGTCGTAATCACCTTCGAGCGGAGCCAGGGCACGCTCGAGCGCCGATTCGCGGGCGCGGACCGCGGACAGCCGAACGTCGAGGAGGAACGCGTCGTTGCAGGCGGGCAGGAGGTGGAGCCGGCCGTCGAAGACGTCGTCGTCGACGGAGACGATCAGATCGCGGAGTTCCCCCTTGGGGTCTCCCGCCATGTGGTTGGTGAGGCTGTCCCCGTTCAGCGGCAGCGGGGTGGCACCGAGTTGGTTCGTGAGGTGGCACTGCGGGTCGAAGTCGACGAGCAGCACGCGCATCCCGGGCCCGGGCAGGTTCTCGATGTCGAGCGGATCGTCGCTGGGTTCGGCTTCATCTGCATGGGTCTCGCTGGCGCGCAGGGCTTTGGTGAGGGCCTTGGCTACGCGCACGGAGTGCAGTGAGTTGGGGTCTTCAGCGAGTGCTTCGCCGAGTCCGGCGGTGATGGCTGTCTTGCCGACACCCCCCTTCTGGTTGCAGACGACGATGCGGCGGGTGATCGCGGGCCGCTGGATGTCGGGGGTGGGGTTGGTGTCGAGCCAGAGCTGGACGGACTGCGCGAGGCCCTGGATGAGGGAGACGCGTCGGTCCGTGGCGATCTGGCGGAACTCTTCCCACTGGCCGGGCGGCAGGAAAGTGGAGAAGGAGTCGGCTCCCGCGGTGTCGAGAGTGGCGAGGGTGGAAGCGAGGCTGCACCAGTCTCGGATGCCCTGTTCGACCGCGGTCTGGATGTCGATGCCGTGCTGGGCGGCTCTGATCTTGAGGTTCTGCCGGAGCCATCCCGGCAGTTTGGAGACGACCTTCTCGCGGTCGCTGGAAGTGGATGGCGAACTCATGGGAGACACCATACTAACGCCCTTGATCATCCGAGCGATTGACACGTTAGTTAGGCCAAGTTGATGCCGGATCGGGAGTTGCCTGCGTGATTCCTGTCCCCTCTCCCCCAGTCCGAGGCATCGCACCCGGCTCACCAGAGACGCTTCATACCGGTTGATGCATCACTGCCCTGGACGACCCATTCGATCCGCGGCAGAAGGGCTGGCTCGGGCCCCGAGTCTGCGGGTGACGTTCCAAGTACTGCGGCTCTCTGAACCTCAACTCGGGCCTTCTACACCGGAGCCGCAACGACTGATTACGTCGTAATCACTGGAAGGGCAAAGGTGAGGTCACTGGCAGGTGAGGCTTCTCGTCAGGCCGGCAGCAATCGTGGTGGCCAGGATCCAGCCTGCGGCGACCAATGCTGCGGCGAGCAACTGCTGCCAACCGTGCGGGTTGAAGGCCTGCTCCTGGCCGAAGCTCACGACGGGCACCAGCAGGTCCAAGACGTAGAGGAACGCGTTGAAGGGGGCGCCTCCGCCGGCTTCACTGCGGGTGGCTGACGTGAAGCGAAGGCTGTGGTTGCGGTGAGCAGCAGGAACACGAGCCACGCTGCCGCGCGCAGGGGCCGGTAGCCGTATCCGACCGTCCAGTCCTGGATGTGGCCCCAGATGCGCAGGACCGCCGGCTGGCTTGCCCGCTGACGACGGCATTTGGCGAGCGATACCTCCCGTGCTGCCGCCTCGTGTCCCTGGGCGGTACAGGCGGCCGCGAGTCGCTCATAGGGCTGTGGCAGATATCCGCTGCTGTCCTTGGCGATCCGGGTGAGCCGGTCCCGCACCGGAAGGCTCGCCTCGAGATGGCGGTATGTGAGCCCGTCCAGGAGCAGCGCATCGGGCCAGCGGGCAGGATCGTCGGAGAGGACATCCACCTGGGGGTACCAGAAGTCCACCGGCCCGCTCAGGTCGGTGTGAGCATCGGTTCTGACCGAACCCGCTCCGATCTACCGCACGGAGAGTCGACCTGAGATCGTCGCCCGCTTGAGGCACATGACGCCCGCGACACTGCTGCTGGTGAAGGACATACCGCCGTGGGAGACGAAGCCGGCGCAGCACTCGAGGACGCCACCCGCACTCAGCTGCTCGGCAGTGAGAGTGTTCCCAGACCTGTTCGACAGGCGGGCATCGTGAAACCCGATGCCGGCGCCGACGACTGCATCGTTGAGGACGAAGTATCCGTCGGAGGACAGCCCACCGCAGTTGATGCGCCCTGCGACGTGCGGCCGTCTGGCCGACAGCGTCTCGCCTCCTGGATTGCACAAATGCGCAGCCGCTAGTGCTCTGACGGGGAAGGTTCGCCGGGGCCAGCTCGATCAGTCCGATCGTGCCGCTTCCCACCGCCATGAGGTTTGGCGAGGGAGGCCGTCGAGGTCCCCGCGACCGGTGCACCAGAGAAGTACCTCGGTGGGGTCTCCGGGCGGGGCAGCAGGGAAGAGCCGGCTGAGTACGGCTGCGCTCAGTGGCGCTGGTGGTAGCCAGTCCACGGACAGCCCCTGCGTGATGTCGTGGGTGTGCAGCAGCGTTTCGGCCACGCCCATGGCTGCGAACCCCTCGGGGTCGCACGGACCCCAGTGCCAGGCACGCAAAGTCGGGGCGGCCGCGGCCAACGCGCTGCTGAGTAGCCCGCCGCAGGCGGTGGCGGCCTGGAGCACCTCGGCCGGTGAGGCTGTGGGGCGGACGTTCAAGTCGAAGGGAAGGTAGGCATCGGTGGGCTGTGCTGCCAACTGTCCTGCGTAGGCCAGCAGGTCATGGCCGATATGCGCTGCTGTTTGCCAGCAGGTCCATGCGAGCGGCCCCGCCGGCACCGTCCAGTCCGCGGCGGTACGAGGGCTGAGTATCCGCAGCATCTCTGCCACGGCGGCGTCGACGTCCTGAGGGTTCATCGGAACTCCTCGCGGTTCGTGCTGTGCAGAATGATGCAGATCGGGGCGCCGTCGGGTCGGGCCGCTCGGATCGACTTCAGCGCGGCCAAACCGTTGGCGGTGCCTTTGCGGCGGCGGTTGACGCCCCACAGGGCGTCAACGCCAACGGAGTAACAGCCGTGGAAGTAGGTGACGCCGTGAGTGCGGCGGTAGGTCGCCGGCAGGCGCTCGGGCTTGCTCTGCTTCGCCCAGCAGGAACCTGGGGTCGGCCGGATCCCCAACGGGCCGAACTCGTCGAAAGCGAAGACCCGGTCCGGAAAGCGGTCCAGCACCTGCTCGATCCGGTCAAGCTTGGCCTCGCGCTCACGCTCACACTCACACTCGGGGTCGGGGTCGGGGTCGGGTGATTCCTTCCAGGTCTTGGTGCGCTGGAAGGTGACGCCGCGGCGCAGGAGCAGACACCGTAAAGTCTCGCGGCTGATGCGGATGACGCGTCCGTGCACATGGCGCAGGTAAGTAGCGAGTTTGCGGATCGACCAGCGGGTGAAGGGCTGACCGAGTCTGGTGGGGCGCGTGACGGCCGTCTGGATGACGAAGTCCTCGTCGTCATCGCTGAGCAGGCGGGGACGGCCTCCCGCCCATCGAGGGTCCAGGCAGGCCAGGCCGATGTCGTTGAACCGGTGGATGACGTCCCGGACGGTGTCCTCGTCGGCCCGGACCAACTGGGCGATCACCGGAACGCGGTTCCCGCCGACGGACGCCAGCAGCATCATGGCCCGGCGATAGCGCACCGAACTGGTACTGCCCCGCCGCACGATCTGTCGCAGCTTCCGCTCTTCCTGACCGGCCAGTCTGGGCACGCGCACAGGCTCGGCCACTCACGCCTCCCAGCGGTCAGAACGGACGTCGCCGCACATCCAACCGTGCCGACTACCGACCCGGCGAACCTTGCCGGTCAGAGCACCAGGTTCGCTGAGACAGAAGCCCGAACGACTCGGTTGGGCGAGACAGGAACCTCACGTCCGCAGATGAGTTCCGCAACAGCACAGACGGTCCTGGTGATTACGGCGTAATCACAGGCCTACTCGACCGCGCGCTGCAGAGCTGACGGCATGGGTCAGTGCGCGCGGTACCGCGCCCCTGACACGCGAACTGATTACGACGTAATCACCGACCCGATCGCGCCTGCTGGCAACGTGCGGTCCGGAGGCGTTCGGGAGGCTTGGGGGAGTGCCGGCCGCCTCGGGAGGAATCGAGGCGCAGATTCCCTCGATGCGAACCCGCCGGGTGGCAATGATCGCCAGACCTGCACGGACACTCGCCGAGGTCTACCTGACGATGGCAGATGCAGGCATCTGGCAGAGGTGTTGCGGTTGTGTGCCCGAGGGATGGGCAATCGCTCAGTGCCGCATCGACCCTGCAGCCATGGGGTCTCCAGTGCGCGTGTCCGTACCTCGTCGTCGAAGCAGAGCGCACATCCGGGGGCGGCTCCCCCCACCCCTGGGGAAGGGGCAAGGTTGCCCGAGCCGCCCTTGCAGAGTGCCTTGAACGTCAAGTGATTACGACGTAATCACCGGCTTCTACCCACCTGCCAACACTGCGCAGTGCTGGAGACGTCCGATGGGGCGTGGGGGAGTACTGCCGGCGAGACATCTGGCAGCGGCCCCATCGTCTCCTGGGGCCTACGCGGAAATTCCATGGCAGGGTAATCCGCATCGGCCGCGAGGCATTACGCCGCCTGCTGGCCCGCCGCGGCATCACCTTCCAGCGCACCAAGACGTGGAAGGAGTCCCCGGACCCCGACCGTGAGGCAAAGCTGGACCGAATCGAGCATGTCCTGGAGCGCTTCCCGGACCGGGTCTTCGCGTTCGACGAGTTCGGCCCGCTCGGCATCCGCCCCACCGGCGGTGCGGGCTGGGCTCCCGCCAGTCACCCCGAGCGGCACCCGGCGACCTACCATCGCACCCACGGCGTCAGGTACTTCCACGGGTGCTACTCGATCGGCGACGACACGCTCTGGGGCATCAACCGCCGGAAGAAGGGTGCCGCGAACACGCTGGCCGCGCTCAGGTCGATCCGGGCCGCCCGCCCGGACGGCGCCCCCATCTACGTCATCCTGGACAACCTGTCTGCCCACAAGGGCGAGACGATCCGTCGCTGGGCGAAGAAGAACCGCGTCGAGCTGTGCTTCACGCCGACCTACGCGTCCTGGGCTAACCCGATCGAGGCGCACTTCGGGCCGCTGCGGCAGTTCACCATCACGAACTCCGACCACGGCAACCACACCGTGCAGACCCGGGCCCTGCAGTCCTATCTGCGTTGGCGCAATATGAATGCCCGTCACCCCGACGTGCTGGCAGCCCAGCGCCGCGAGCGGACCCGCATCCGAAGCGAGAAGGGTATCCGCTGGGGAGGCCGCCCACTCGCCGAAGCGGCCTGACCCACCGAGAAGAGAGCCTCCGATGGCAGTAGAGATCATCTACGAGACTCACGCCACCACCACCGACAAACAGGCGGGTATCGCTACCGGCTGGCTCCCGGGCCGGCTCTCGGAACTGGGCCGCCGCCAGGCCGGGGAACTGGGCGAGCGCCGACGTGACGACGCGCTCGCGGCCGTGTTCACCTCCGACCTTCACCGCGCCGTGGAAACCGCCCGGATCGCGTTCCCCGGCGGCAAGCCCGCGATCCATCAGGACATCCGACTACGCGAGTGCAACTACGGCGACCTCAACGGAACATCCGCCATCCTCATCGCCGCCCAACGGGCACGCCGGATCGACGAGCCCTTCCCAGGCGGACAGAGCTACCGACAGGTCCTGGCGGCCACCGACGCATTCCTCCATGACCTGGCCACTGACTGGGACGGCTGCCGGATCCTACTGATCGCCCACTCGGCCAACCGATGGGCTCTGGACTGTCTGCTCACCGGAGCATCACTGGATGACCTGCTCGAAGCCCCACCTGCGTGGCGCCCGGGCTGGCGCTATACGCTTCCCGCCGACTGGCCTGCCCCAACCCGGTGAACCTTCTGAGTCACGGCACTAGTGAGGACGAGGTGACGTCCGCACTGTCCGCGGCCGGCGTCTCACCCCCTCGCCCGTCGGCGCCACCAGCACCCCTCCGGACGCCCCTGCCGGGCCCCGAGGCTTCGCTGCACATCGTTTCCGAGGTGGAGTGGGTCTGAGCCCGGATCGGCTTTTCCGTGGCATGTACAACCCTGCGAGCTCCCTTTCCTGATCGGGAAGGGAGCTCGTTGGGGTTCGTCGTCAGGTGACCCCACGGGCTCGGTGCGGGAGCAGCTCCCGGCCAAGGTCGCTACGCCGACGGTTCTGTACAGTGCTGCGCCTCGATGATGACGGGCTCGACTTCAGGGGGACGCGGCGGTGTGGGAGGACCTGGTTGCCCGGTACGCATGGGCTGATAAGGATGAGCTGGAGGCTTACACCTTCTCCGT
Organism: Streptomyces sp. NPDC059371; assembly: GCF_042751995.1. Lineage (NCBI taxonomy): Bacteria > Bacillati > Actinomycetota > Actinomycetes > Kitasatosporales > Streptomycetaceae > Streptomyces > Streptomyces sp. NPDC059371. Next base: position 15,550 of record NZ_JBHYXD010000089.1, read on the forward strand.
GATTGCCGGCAGGACCGAGGACGAGGTGATCCGAGCGTTCGGGGGAGATGCGGACGTGTCGCGGACGATGACGTTCACCGAGGCTTCACAGGAGCAGGCGAATCAACGCTGCGAATTGCTTCGTGCAGTCACCGCCGAGGCATACGTCGTGGCTGTCGAGTGGGGATACCGCGGAAGCATTCCGGAGATCGCCCGGCGAGCCTCAGCCGATGGCGGGGAGTTCTTCAGTTTCTACCGAGACATCAACGCTCGCTACCAGGTCATGCATGACGCCGATGGACGGGTGGACGGCATGTTCGACCCGTTCGATCTGCTGGATGCAGCCTTGACGGGATCTGACCCAGAGCTGCCTGCGTGGGCTGCAGGTGTCTCCTTCCATATGAGAACCCTGTGCGCCGAATCCCTCGCGCTGATGGAACGCACCATGGGCGTGCCGGTGGACCCTGCATGGGTCGACACCAGACTCCGCACCCTGCTCCTTGCCCCACCTAGCGCGCTGTTCGATGACCCGGCGACGGCATGGACCCCGTGATAGACGCGATCTTGCTGCGCTGCCGGGCCACCCGCCTGGTCGACGAGGACGTCCCTGGGTGGATGAGGTATGCGGTGCGATGCCCACGGCCGTATGGGGACCATGGTGGACAAGTGCCCGATCTCCGCTGGCGTTGACCTCTGCTCTGACACGTAGAGGTCAACTGGAGTGCCGGACGCTCGACTTCATCGCTGGTCGCCGCCCCGGAGGCCGACAGACTGCCCGACTCGCCGGAAGCTTACGGGGGCCATGATCACTCGCGCCAAAGCCGCTTCGCCGACCTCCGCTGTACGGTGCCCCCGTGAATGAAGAGAACGAATGGGGGCTGCGAACTCTCACCCCAAGCGAGGCCAACCGTCTTCGGGAGCTCGCCGAGGCGGTGGGGGAGGATCTGCGCCGATTCGGGCTAGCTATGTACAACCGTGAGGCGCCGGATTGGGAGACGGCGGCTGGCGGGCTGGAAATCGAAGTAGACGCGTTCGACGATGCCGCGGGCGGCATCTGGCTCCACTGGACGGTACATCCTGCTCTCCGTCTTGCGAGCCGTGGGGCTCATCAGAGTGGGAGGTCGAACGATTCGGTGATCCGGGCTGCGGGGCACGTTCACGAACAGATGGCGTCAGCGATCCTGTCCATGTTGAAAGCGCTCGGATACGTCGCCGAAGACAGTGACGATGACTATCGCCCCTTTGCGATCAAGGTTCTCTCTGGACCCTGCTGATCCCACGGCCGTGCCCCTCGCGTGCCCACCGAGCGGGGAACCACGGGGAACCCGTGCCACTCTCGTGCCAGAACGGGCGGGGAGTCAGGGGGGAATCGCGGTGTGCAGGGACGCGCCGCCCACTCCATCCGAGGCTGGGAATCCGCAGGTCACGCCGCAGACCGCCTCGCCTCGCCCCTGAAGCGGTGGTCGACAGGGCTTGGCATGATTGTGGGCGACTGGCTGCCCTTAGAACGCCTAACACAATGAGGTGGATTCGGTCCCTGGTGGCCGTGTCCGTTCGGCGGGTTCGGTGTTGTCCAGGCCGTGGGGGCTTCACCGTGGATCGTGTCAGATGGCTTGTGGGAGCGGATCGAGCCGCTGTTGCCGAAGAAGGAGCGACGGTTCAGGTGCCCGGGCCGCAGGCCGGTACCAGACTCGCAGGTGCTGTGCGGGATCCTCTTCGTGCTGCACACCGGCATCCAATGGGAACACTTGCCCCAGGAGCTCGGATTCGGCTCGGGTATGACCTGTTGGAGACGGCTGCGGGACTGGAACGATGCAGGTGTCTGGCAGCAGCTGCACGAGGTGCTGCTGGCCGAGCTGAATACTGCTGCTCGGCTCGACTGGTCGAGGGCAGTTGTCGACTCCAGCCACGTCAGGGTGCTAAAAGGGGGCTCCAGACGGGCCCGTCGCCAGTCGACCGGGGGCGAGCCGGCTCGAAACATCACCTGATCACCGACGGGCACGGCACACCGCTCGCGGTCATCCTCACCGGTGGTAACCGCAACGATGTCACCCAGCTCATGCCCCTGCTCGACGCCATCCCACCCGTCCGGGGAAGAGCTGGCCGGCCACGCCGCAAGCCCCAAGCCATCTTCGCCGACCGCGGCTACGACCACGACATCTACCGCGATCAGGTCCGGGCCCGCCGGATCATCCCGGCCATCGCCCGACGCGGCACCGCCCACGGCAGCGGCCTGGGGGTCTATCGATGGGTCGTCGAGCGCACCTTCGCCTGGCTCCACGGCTTCAAACGACTCCGCGTCCGCTGGGAACGCCGAGCCGACATCCACGAAGCCTTCCTCAAGCTCGCCTGCTGGCTGATCACCCACCGCCAAGTGCTGTCGCTTACCTGACCAGCAACCGCCCATGCCGGAAGACGGGTCCGGCAGACTGATCGCATGAACCGCGACGACCTGGAATCCGCACTCGATCGGAACGACAGCACCTCCGCACGTGCCGCCCTGGCCGAACTCCAGGCAGGTTCTGGCTTCGAGCTCTTCCAGAGCCAGACCGCCTCTGCACGCCAGCTCTGGGACATCTGGTCCCACCGGCATCAGGTCATGCTCGACACCGGAGTTACCCCTCGACCCGGGCTGGCCGAAGCCGTCGACAGACTCCATGCCGCGGAAACAGCCCGGGTCTACCTGGCGACGATCACCGGCTCGCAGCGACGGTTCACCATTTTCCTCACAGAAGACCTCACCCGCTCCATCGCCTGCATGTAGCCGTTAGCTTCATTGTGTTAGGCGTTCTTAGGCGGCTTCGCCTGGCGATACGAGTTCGGCCGCCGCCATGTACGCCAGCACGGCATCCGCCATAGTCCCGGCGGGGCGACTGCCCGAGCGCTCCTTCTTGGCTATCTCACGGACAGCGGCCTTCACGTACGTTGCCAGGCTGACGAGTTGGGTCGGGGTATGGCAGGAGGGCAGCACAGCTGCGATCTCATCGAGCCAGAAGGTGACTTCATCGTCGTCGTCGAGGCCTGCTCGATGCTGAAGGAGTCGTTCCGCAAGAGGGACCATCAGGCGGTGCCGGCGGGCAGCTTCCTGCTGAGCGCGTCGCTCGGTGTTGGCTCGCTTGGCTACCTCGCGTTCAGCTAGTAGGGCAGCCTCGGGCGTGCGGCGGATCGGGCGGTCAGTCTGCGGGTCTGGAAGGGACGCGGCCCGCAGACGCAATGCCTTGTTGTAGGCGGCGCTGGCGGTGTTGACCGCGAGAGCGGGCGCGAGTTGGGCCCACTCGGCACCTGAAGTCCTGGCGTCCTCTATGGCTTTCGCCTGATGGGTGTCGGCCTGCTCCCGCAGGTACTGCCACAGTTTCACGCGCGAGATGGCCGCCTGTCGGCGGTCCTCGCCCTTGAGCGCGGATGCCTGAGCCTCCAGGTACAGCAGCGCGGAATATAGCTCTTCGTCAGCGGGCATCCGTCCAACCTCCGGATCCTCTGCCTTCTCGTGCAGCTCCCGCAACTGGCCCATGAGAGCCGATGAGTCCAGTGGGCTCACGCGAACCGGGCTCTTGAGCAGCGGTGTTGTGGGTGGGACCGGCTTACGGGTGGGACGTGCCATGCCGTCGATTGTGCCCGACGAAACTGATTCACATTCTGTGAATCAACGAGATGTGATTCTCTGTGAGTGTTGAGCGAGCGATCACACCGGCATGTCGTCGAAGAGCCTGAGCTCGATAGGTGCCGTATTCGTGCAACAACCGTCGTCATCCGCGTCCGGCCTCCTGGTGCAGGTTCTCCTAGGGCGGCTTCCACGGGGCTCCGAGAATCGGCGTTGTCACTGGGCTCTGCAAGAGTGTGCGTCGTCGACGAACTGGTGGAACATGTCGACGATCAAGATCGAATGCTGGGGGTGGTAGTCAGCCTCTGGCCGGCCGTCCGCAGCTCGGGGGCTCCCTGCCGGGAATCTCGAGTGCGGCCAGCGCTGCGTCTGTCGTCTGTCACATGGCGGGGCTGGTCGGTTCGGTGGGAGCCGTCGTCGTTCTGCAGACTGGTTTCTCCGAGGATCCTTGCTGAAGGACAGACTCACCGCGGACCGATCGCGGATGGTCACTTCTGCGATTCCGGGGGGAGCGGGTGCTCCCTGAGCTCTGGCTGTCGTTCGCCGCCCGCCACGTCTTCGACGCTCCGAGTCGAGAAAGACGTACTCAACGTTCATGACGCTGCGTCAGATTCTTCGTCAGGAGCGATCCTCCCGTCGACCGACTCATGCGTTTCGCTGGCACCTGATCCGCTCGGGTTCGTACTGGGCAGTCGCAGTCGCGGGATCTCGCTGTTGGAAAACGGTGTACCGGCCGCAGGCATAGCCCTTCCCTTGGGGTACGGGGCAGTTGCAGGTGCCCGATGAGGCGAAGGGAAATCGCTGGCTCCCAACCCGTGCAGCACGGTGTGTGCGAGCGCGGGGTTGGGTGGTCTGGCAGGGCATGACCAGTTCGTCGATACGGTCGTCGGTGGGGGAGGCGACCAACTGGAACGCGGTGGCGCGCTGACGGGGTTGGGTGGTCTGGTGGTGGCGTTGCGGCAGATGTCGGGTCGGTGAGTGTGGGTGAGGCGGCTGGCGGCCGGCGGCCGGTCGTCGTCCCAGTCCGACGTCGGTCAGCGTCCGTGTGTCCCGCAGCCGGAGTGGGAGGGCTCGTTCCATGAGCGTGGCGGGGAGGGCGCGGGGAGAGGAGCCCGCAGCGGGAGGAGTGTTGGCTTGCGGGCGGATGGCCACCGCACCCGCATCCCGGGCATCCTCGAACCGGCAGGCATGGGGGAGGGGGAGCGGGTGGAATTCGTCTTCGATTGCGGTTGGTGTGGTGGGGACAACTTCTTCGTGGGCAAGCAGGTCGGCTTCTGGGTCGACAAGTGGGAGATCCCCTCGGAGTGGGACTGCCGCTTCTGCGACGGACTCAACTACACGCCCGACCCGCCGTGGACCGAGGCGTAGTCAGAAGCTGGAGATCAGTCCGGCGAGCGAGACCAGGCCGCTGTTGATGGTCGGGGCCAGGCCGGCCGCGGCGAGGGTGCAGCCGAACAGCGCGGAGCCGAAGCGGACGTAGCCGCCCTTGACCAGGACGATCAGGATGATGGCCAGCAGCACGGCGGAGGACACGGTAAGAGCCGGCCCTTGAACCTCCGCCTGGGCCCAACGCCTGGCACACAGGCCGATACACGCGCCGACCGCCGATGCGCCCGCACTCCGCGCGAACGACGGGGTTCAAAGACAGGCTCAAGCACTTACGACGTTCTCTCTGCGCCAACGTACAACCGTTCGACCCCATCGTTGGTCTCTTGATCGCGGACCCCACGCGTCACCCGGGGCAACTTTCGGTGAACGACGTGGCGCTCCCACGCACCCCCGGCCACGCATCCCGCTTCGGCTCCCAGATCGCCGACCGACCCCACCGCCTCCGCGACTCACAAGGAACCCCAACACCCATGCCCAACCGCACAGCGACCACGCTCGCCACCTTCCTGGTAGCGGGCCTCATCCCCCTCACCCTGCCCACCGCGGCAGCGAGCGCCGCGCCCGCGAAGCACGGCGACGACTTCAACGGCGACGGCTACCGCGACTACGCGTACGCGAGCTTCAGCGCCCACGGGGGCGGCGGCGTCACCGTGGTGTTCGGGACCGCCACCGGGCCCGGCTCCACACAGCAGCGCATCACCCAGTCGAGCACCGGCGTGCCCGGCTCCGACGAGGCCGACGACATGTTCGGCGAGGTGCGGGCCGCCGCGGACTTCGACGGCGATGGATACGGCGACCTAGCGGTGGCAGCGACCGGCGAAAACGGCTCCCACGGCGCCGACCAGGGCAACGTGACGGTCCTCTGGGGCTCCGCCTCCGGCCTGTCCACGGGCACGACCCTCCCGAACAAGAACCCGGGCCGCAACAACTACATGGGCAAGGACCTGGCGACCGGCGACTTCAACGGAGACGGCAAGCAGGACCTGGCCGTCATCAACAACTCCATGACCTACGTCTACCGCGGCCCGTTCAAGCGCTCCGGCACCACCGGCACCGTGACCAAGCTCGACAAGACGACGTCCTTCTTCGCCACGGCCCTGATCTCCGGCAAGGTCAACGGCGACACGAAGGCCGACCTCGCGATCATCGGCGACGTGGTCAGCCCCGACTACATCGCGTCCGACGTCTGGTTCATCAAGGGCGGCACGAGCTCGCTCACCCCGGCCAACACCCTCCGCCTGGAGTCCGAGTCCGGCAACGGCGGCAGCTCCGAGCGCGGCGGCGACGGTGTCATCGCCGACTTCAACAAGGACGGCTACGGCGACATCGCCGTCGGCACATCCCTCTACTCCAAGCACAAGGGCCGCGTCAGCGTCTGGTACGGCTCCTCCGCCGGCCCGTCCCGAAACACCCGCCTCACCCAGTCGACCAGTGGCGTCGCCGGAACCCCGGAGAACTACGACGAGTTCGGCTCATCCATCTCGGCGGGCGACGTCAACGGCGACGGCTACGCCGATCTCGCGGTCGGCGTGCGGGACGAAAAGATCGACGGCCAGGACAACGCGGGCGGCGTACACGTCTTCAAGGGACGGGCGAGCGGCCTGTCCGGTACCGGTTCGCAGTGGTTCGCCCGCAACACCCCCGGCGTGCCGGGTGCGTTGACGGCAGACGACCAGTTCGGTGGCCTGGTACGGCTGCGCGACACGAACGGTGACGGAAAGGCCGACCTCTATGTGAGCGCCGCCGGCGATCTGCGGCTGCCCGGCTCAGCCAGCGGCATCACCACGACGGGCGCGACGGAATACAACGCGGCGCCCATTGACGGTTTCCTGCAATAGCTCCCCCCAGACGAACAGGAGCCTGTCTCTGGACCCGGTCGCCCGCGCGGCGCGCGGGCGCAGCATCGGCCGGTGCGTACGGCGGACGTGCGTGCCGGGCGCCGGGGCGCAGGGCGCAGGGCGCAGGGCGCAGGGCGCAGGGCGCAGGGCGCAGGGCGCAGGGCTCAGTAGACAGGGTCTAGAAACCACGATCGGTCTCCTTAGTGAGGAGATCCGGTCGCGGCGTCCGGGCCAACGGATGTGCGAAGTGGCCCGGGCCGGTGTGCCCGGGCCACTTCGCGTGAGTCAGTCCTGAAGGACTGGTCCGAGGTCGGCGCGCAGCTCGCGGAGCACGTCCTCGTCAGCGCCGATGGGCACGAGGACCTCGCGGGCTTTGCTGCCGTCGGCCGGGCCGACCAGGCCGCGCTCTTCCAGCGCGTCCAGCAGGGCGCCGGCGAGTGCGAACCCGACGCGGAGTTTGCGCTGGAGCATCGACTGGGATCCGAACCGGGTGGTGATCACCAGGTCGGCGGCCGGCATCAGCAGTTCGGCGTCGACTCCTGCGGGCAGCTGCTCGCCCTGCGGCTGTCCCGGGTGGGGGACAGCGGTGATGTCGGCACCTGCGGGGGCGTAGACGCCGTGTCGGGGCTGACGGAGCTTTCCGTCGGCGACCAGGTCGCTCAGGGCGTCGCGGATGGTGCCGACCGCGGCGTCGACCTGCTCTCGGACCTCCTTGGCCGTCATCTCCCGGTCGACGACCGCGAGGATCTTGTCCTTGACGCTGCTCTTCTCCGGCTTGCGGGCCGCCGGTGCGGGCGGGGTGAACGAGCCGATGAATGCCGCGCCGCTCCCACCGTCCCCGTCGTCTTCCTTGCCGGTGCGTGGGGGCATCGTCCACTCGTGCCACAGTCCGAACTGGGCGAGGGCGTCGGTCTCGCGGTCGGTGAGCGTGTTGATGGCGCCGCTGGCCGGGAAGATGTCGGCGAGTCCGTCGGGGGTGCGGCCCTCGCGGGCGAGGACGTCCGTCATCTGCGCGATGTCGTCGCCGAACACGTGGTCTCCGGTGAGGAAGTTGAACTCATCCAGGACCAGCGTCAGAGCCGGGTAGGGGGAGTGCGGGGAATAGCCGTGGCCGGCTTCCTCGTTCATCTGGCCGCGGGTATCCATCAGGGCGACCGCGGCCTTGAGCAGCCACCAGGTGAAGACCGAGTTTGGCTCGCTGGATGTCTCCGGCCCCGTTGGTGATGACGCCGATCGTCCACGCGGCCGCGCGCAGACGGGCCAGACCTTCGAGGACTTCGGTTCGGCAGGTGACGTTAGCCGCCATGAAGTGGACGTAGTCCTGGCAAAGCTGCGCAGCGGGCACTTCCAGACCAAAGGCTTTCCGCAGTCTGGCGAAGTCTGCGGCGTCGGCGCGTTCGGCCAGCTCGGTGCGCAGCCAGCGTTCGGCATCTGGTGTGAGGGCGTGGGTCCGACACAGGCCGGTCATGGCGTCGCGGAACGCCGACTGCCGGTCGTTGGCGTTCCGTTCAGGTCGAAGAGAGCAAGGCGCTGCACGTCAGCGAGCCCGTCGGCGGTTCCTGGCAGTCTGCTGCGGCGCCCGCATGCCGGGCGGATCAATGGGGTGTCCCATGTGGCGGGTTCTTGGAGCAAGCAGTCGCCCACCGACGGGATTCATGGCGTCGTCCGCCCGACGTGCCGTGGATTCCGGGCCCGTTCCTGTTCGGATCGTTTGTGAAGCCGCGAATTCAGCATGGAGGCGTCGGATCGTGACGGCGTGTCAGACTACGCCGGGCTTTGCGACACGTGTGTCCGGGGGCCGTTCGGGGTCCGGAGAGAACGGTAAGGTGGCCCCCAGCGTTGATCGAAAAGAAAAGTGGCCCCGTCGACCGGCCTTGGACAAGCCGGGAATCGGGGCCACGTGGCCGCAGGACCTTGTAGGAGGGGTCCTTGAGCCTGCCGAGCACCCTTTTCGCGATAAGAAAGGTGCCGACGTGATCAGGGTACCCGCACCCGTCACCCGACACACAGCACCCCGCCGTGGGGCCAGCAGCCATGCCGGTTGCTGGTCCTTCGACGGGGCGTTCGCACTGTCTGCGGGCACCCCGGTTCGCCCCTCTGTTGAGGGGGCCGGGATGACGTAAGCCTTCAGGGGCGGCGCCTGCTGATGCAGGTCTTCTGGCCGCCCCGGCCGCTTTCCTGGTGATTACCAGTCACCAGGTCCAGCGTCCATCTGCTCTCCGTGAGGTTGCCGCCTCTTGGAGGAGCTGCCCGCCCCGGTTGCTGCCGGTTGCGAGCGGTTCGATCTCGGTTCTGCCCGAAACCAACGAAGAGCCAAATGGCCCTTCGTCATGTCCTCTCCCATACGCGAGGAAGACACATTCCCATGTTGCAGCATCGTGCTGCCCTTTGTCAGCTCAGCCGTGCCCGTTTGGCGCATTTTGCGTCGTCTGGTCAGTCACAGTTTCGCGCTCACCGAAGCTTTCTGCTATTTCGGGCGCCTGTACGGGTGCTCTGCGCGGACCACCCGAAGGTGTTGCGGTGAGCGCCGCGGCGGTAGTTCCGTCCCCTCGGTCACCGGCCCGGGTCGGCGTTGCGGAGCTCGTGCCGCTTGTGTTCGCGGCTGAGTTCACCGATAGCTCGGTCGGCACTGCCCCGGTTCGGGAGCTTCGCCGTCGGAGGCCGCGATCGGTTCCGGACTTCGCTGGGCCGGTGGCGCCGTTGGAGCTGGGCAACCCGCTCCAACTCACGAAATCGATGCGCGCTCGGCTACTCGCCGCGGTACGCGCGTTGGCAGCCTCCCCGGCACTGGAGGGAGCGTCGGACGGTGCCCGGCTGGCGTCTGTCGTCCTCACCGCGAAGGCGAATGTCCGCAACGACTACAGGACGTCGATCTGGGCGGCGGAGCTCGGCCGATGGCTGGGGCTGTCGCAGTCGACGGTCGCGCACACGGTGCTGCCGGAACTGCGCCGTGCCGGGGTCCTCGGCTCGATCGTCGCGACGAACGCCCTCGGGCATACGACGGGCCTGGAGTGCTGGGTGATCCCGATGTACCGGGCGCAGAAGGCCGGCGACCGGCGGCACACTCTGGCACTGTCGCGGTCGGAACTCGCTGTGCTGCTGCGCCTCCTGGAGGTGCTGTTCGGTCCGGGCTGGGCGCCCAGGGGTAGACCGCCGGTCCCGGCCGGGCGACTGGCCGAGCGTACGGGCCCAGGGGCGGCGACCGATCGGCTCGGTCTGCTGCTGATGGTGCTGACGACGGGTTCGTCGGGCTGGCTGCAGTTGTGCTCCGGGCCGGTGGAGACCGGGCGGGGGCGACCGGCAGCGACGGTCGCGCGACTGCTGGGCCTCAAGCCGGCTGGCGGAGCGAAGGTGCTCGCGCGGCTGAGGAAGCTCGGGGTCGCCGAGGTCGTGCGGCAGGGGACTGGCTCGGGTATGCACGCGAAGTCGCGTGTGCGGCTGGTGCCTGTGGCAGAAGCGTACGGTCGTATCGTTGAGGAGGCTCGCGAGGCGGCCAGCTCCCTGCTTTCCGACCTCTCCGGTACTGCATCCGGAGATCTTGAGATCGGGGAGACGCCCAAGTCCCCTGTCGTTGCTGGAGATTCGTCTCGCGGGGAGAGCGAGAACGCGGAATCGGCAGACCTCGCCGCACCTGCACAGCACCACGCTTCCCACGCTTCTGTGGCTGCTCACAGTGGTTCCGCTGAGCTCTCTGGTGGGTTTTCCGGCGAAGCCCGTAGGGGGGAGGGTGATCTGCCGGAGCACGCAGGCGCGCGTAAGGACCGGCCTGCCCACGACGGTAAGACCGTCGTCCTGCCGATGCTTCCGCAGGCTGAAGTAGGCCCGCTGCGCGGGGAAAAGCCCAAGGATTCCCCGGTTGACGCGCAGGGTGGGCCGCGTATTGCCGGTGACTGCGCAGGTAGCCGGTCGAAGATTGCGGGCGGTGGAAAGCCGCAGCCGCAGCGGAGGGGCGGACTTCCGGATGATCTTCGTCTGCGGGTGGCTCTGAGGCCGGTCGCGGGGCTATGGGCGCGGCTGAGCGGCTGGCAGCGAGACCAGGTTCAGGCGGCAACGACGAGGGAACTGACTCAGTTGGCGGGCCTGTTGGTGGAGCCGGACACGGCGCCGCAACTGCTGGCTGACCGGCTCACCGACCGCCTGCAGGAGACCCGCGGCGAGGCCCTGGTCAACAGCCCGTACGGCTGGCTGATCCGACGGGGCCTGGTCCAGCGGCAAGCCTGCCCGGACCTGCGGTGCGACGATGCGATCCGGCTGGATACCGGCGGCGACTGCGACACTTGCGGCAACGTCATCCACCTCCGCAGAGCCCACCGCGCCCGAATTGCGGCGAAAATCGACGAGGAGCTGCCCGGTATCGGGGAGCGCGAGCGCCGCCAGGTCCTCGAGGAACGGCTCCGCGACACAGCGGCCCACGAGGCCGAGAACCGCGCGTCGCGGCGCGCGCAAGTACGCGATGAACAGGCCCGCCGTGATGCGGGCCGTACAGCCGCCCGGGAACAGGCGGAACGCGAGCACCAGGCCGCTGCCGCCGTCGAAGCGGCGCGACATGCGCTGCCCTGCGAGAACTGCGGCCTGCCCGAAGCGGCGGGGCTGTGCCCAGCCTGCGCCTATCGGCGGCGTGCCGAAACTCTCGTGCGGGAAGCCGTCGACCTGGCCGTCTCAGTACGCGCCGACCTCGCCGACACAGCCGCCGTTGGCGAACTGATCCAGCAGTGCGACAGGGACACCCGCGCCTTGCTCGAAGCGGCGTGCGAGAGCGCCTGCGGCAACGATGCCGACCCGGGACTGCTCGCGTACACCACACAGCAGGTGGCGCGCCGCATCAGGGACGAGCGACGCCAGTCGGCGCTGCACCGACTGAAGCGGTCCGAACAGGCCAGGGCAGAGGCCGACACCGTGTACCAGACCTACCGTCGGCGCCACGGCCACAGGACGAAGCAGGATGCCGAGCAGGCTGCGGAGCTAGCGGGGCAACGAACCGCCGACGCCCTACTCGGCCAGCTCCTTAGCCAATTGGACACCGTCCGCAAGCACGAAAGGGCGACGTTTCCGGACGGAGGGCGGCGGTGTCGGGCATGACCGACAGACAGCGAGAACAACGTGCCACCACTCCGTCCGGGGCACCCCGCCTTCTCTGTGGCGATTCTGACCGCCTTCGACGAACCCCCACAGCCGGGCTCATCGAAGCCATTGAGGGCGACGACGACGCCCGCGGTCTCGAACCCGACGACGACGAATGCCCAGTGGCGGTTGCCAGAACTGGTGATTGCTGCCTTAGGAACGGGGCTTCAGCAGTTCCTGGGCGCCGGTTTCGGTGTCGTAGCTGCGCAAGGTGGTAAGTCGGACCGACACCAGCGGCGCCGGCAGCACCTCGGGGACTCGCCGATCGGCGAAGGCACCGGCCCGCCGGGTCCGACCAAGGGTGACGTGCGGGCTCCAACGTCCAGGTTCGTGGAAGGGGTTGAGGCCGGCGGGTGGAATGTCCGAAGCGACCACCTCCCACACCCGGCGATGCAAACTCGCCAGCGCAGAGTCATGCCCAACGCCCAGCCCAGCACCGAGGTGGGCCGTTCGAAACGGACCACACCGGTAAACCGCAGGGGTAGCGCCACCTACCCGTCGTCCCCGCGTCTGCGGGGTAGCTCGTCGCCGCGATCCGGGCCCGGCGCGACGCGGGCGTCGTCCCCGCGTCTGCGGGGGTAGCTCGCCCTGTACCGGCGAGCCGGGATCGCGATCCCGGTCGTCCCCGCGCCTGCGGGGGAGGGTAGCTCCAGCTTGGCGGGGCACATGGCGTGAACTGGGGGCGCCTTACGGAGCGCTGTCCCAAAATCGCACTGGGTATGCCACGCTGATGCAGCGGGGTGGCCGAGTCGGGGGTGGTCTGTGGCTGCGATCCATGAGCAGTACGTCGATGAGATGCGCCACCAATTCGGCTACTTGGCAACCTGGCTGCCAGGAACATCCATAAATCTGGGTGATGTTGGGGTCCTTGACGGACGACGCTTCAGTTCCCACACCAACCTCGCGGCGTTAGAGATTGGCTTCACGTCTCAGCCGGCGCGGACCGTTGGCGATCTCGAGTACGCGTCGGCAGGGCAGGTCGACGTTGAATGGCACGGCCGCGGAGGCCTGCTGAGCGGAGTCCCCGTCGGAGCTGACGGGAGGGTGACCGTCTCCTTCAAGCGATCCCATGCCACCTTCTTCCAGGCGAGTGGCTGCGTCACCAGGGCGATGGCCGATCTGCCTGCGGTCGAGCGATCCCTCATCGGCTTGGGCAAGGTCGAGTGGCGGCGCGAGTGGGTTGTGGTGACGGAAGTCGTGAAGGCGCGATCGGCAGCGGTCATCGTCTCGAGCAGGTCCGGCGGCAGGCTGGATCTGCGGCTGCAAGGCGGCGGTGACGGAGGTTCGCTTGCGGCTTTGGCGTCGCGGCTGCAGGTTGCCTCGGAAGCGGGCATTGCGGCGAGGGTGCTGACGGCTTCAGGCCTGACACCGCTCTTCAGGGTGTGTCAGCTCCGTGGCGGCTTGGTACGGCGGATGACACTGGTTTACCGCGGTCAGAAGGAGGACAGCGGGGCGCATCCGGGCGGAGCAGGTCGTGAGCTGGGCGAGGTTGAGTCTCCGTGATGGGCGGGGCATGCACGCTAACAGACGTAGAGCGGGCCGTTGAACAAGCTCTTTCCTCGCGTCGTTGTGTTCTGGAGCTTCGCCGGGCACAGGTGCCGGCCCGGCCGGATGCACTGTCGGGGGCCGTGTCCGCGGCCCTGTCCACGGAGCCGTCCGGCGGTGTTGAACCCCACGACGGGGCGAAGGTGGTACTGCCGTTGACGGTGGGGGGCAGCAGCGGCCTTGCAGTGTTGTCGGCCACCGGTGAGCGGGTGCGCTGTCACAGGGTGGTGCCAGTTCAGGGCGGGCGTTTCGTGCACGGTTCTGACAATGGCGTGTTCGGCCGGTGGAACGCTTTGCTGGCGGTGTCGCCCGCGGCATCCTCGCGGATGATTCGGGCGCACGGCGGCGAGTTCATTCCTGGCCGTCTCGACGATCACGTGGAGCGGCTGCGCGCCGTGGCGCGAGGAGAGAAGCGGGGTCCTGTTCAGGTCGATTTCGATGTGAGTATGGCGTGCCCGTCTGCTTGCTCGTTCTGCTTTTCCGCTCCCTATCGTGCGACCCGCAAGGATGGGCGCCTGCTGGATGGCGATCTCCTGCTGGCGCTGATCCGGCAGTGGGCGGGGGAGGGTGTGAGGGTGGTTCGCTTCGACGGCGGGGGTGATCCTCTGACGCATCCACGGCTGCCGGAGGCGTTGTCGTTGTGTGCGCGGCTGGGGATGGATACGGCTGTGCTGACGGCGGGGGACTTGCTGTCTGAGGCCTTGGTCCCGGTGTTGCTTGCGGCTCGGACGTATCTGCGGGTGAGTTTGAATGCCGCCTCGGAGGAAACGCGTCGTCTGTTGCACGGCCGGCAGTCGGGGGGTGCCCGACTGGCCTCGATTCTGCGGGTGGTAGATCTTCTGGTGCGCCGGCGGGCGCAGGAATGGGGTCCGGCGGCGGCTGTGGAGATGCCGCTGGGAGCGACCTCGATGATCCATCCGGCGAATGTGGGAGAGGTCGCCGCATTGGCCTGCCTGGTACGCGACATCGGGTTTGATCACTTGTCGTTCCGGGTGGTCCTGGGTCAGGACCACAAGGTGATGTTCTCGAGCGAGCAGGCTGAGTCTTTGAAGGCACAGTTCGCGGAGATACGGCGCACGGTGGTGAACGAGAGCTTCCAGGTGTTTTTACCCACGCGTGATTTGACGGACACGGGCTATGTGCCCAGCCGCTACTTCACTGTCTGTCGTGCTTCCACTCATCGTGCTGTGGTGGAGGTAGGGAGCACACCCGACCGGGCGGCAGTGGTGCCGTGCGGTCGTTACCGAGGTGAGGGCTTCCGTTCGTCGCAGCCCGGCAGGCACAGGGTGGTGTTCGGTGAATTGGACGGGACCGACAGCCTGGCCGGCTTACATGCCAGTCCAGGAAGCCGGCAGCTGCTTGCCGAGTTTCCTCAGCGGTGCGGCGACTGCATCGACCGGTCGATGAACACGGCACTCGAAGACATCGCCGGGTTCCTGCAACAGTCACCCGGGGCACTGTTTCATCCGTTCGATGCTGATGCACCGGGAGATGATGCCCGTGCGTGAGTACCTGGACTTCCGCGTGGAGGTCTTCTCCGTCCACGCCGCCGAGTGGGTGGTGCATGCTTCCTGTCCGCTGGGAGAGACACGCAGTACGACGGCGGTACCGATCGACCGCGCACGGATTGACCAGCTGGTGGCGGAGCTCGACACGCGGACCATCAGCGCAGGGGCATGCTTTGAACTGGGTACGCTGCTGGGCGGCTTGCTGCTCCCGGGCGAGGTACTCGATCTTTTCCGGGCGGCCTTTCCGGCCAACACCGATCCATCTCAGGGAATCCGGCTGAGGCTGATCATCCGCGACAGCTGGGCCGCGAGCCTGCCCTGGGAACTGGCTCATGTCCCGCTGACGGCTGCCGGCGAAAGCACCCCCTACCTGGCCGTCCACCCGGCGGTATCCATCCTGAGGCACGAGGCGCTCCCAGCCCCGCAGCCGATGCTCGAGGCAACCGAGGGCCCTCTGCGTGTGCTGTGCGCCAGCGCTCGCCATTTACCGGGCCTGGACCCGCTCAATGCCACTGATCTGGCGCAGCCCGCACTGACCAGCCTGGCAGAACTGCACGTTGAGCGACTGCCGGATCCGGTGTCCGCCTCGTCGCTGGAAGAAGCCCTGTGCACCCCGTGGGATGTCTTCCACTTCGCCGGCCATTCGCTGCGCCGGCCGCGCATCGACGGGACGCAGATGGCGGGGCTGGCGATCGCAGACGACCGTGGAGAAAACGCACTGCTGTCGGCCGACCGCCTGGCCCTGCTTCTGCAAGCGGCGAAGGTGAAAATCGCCGTGCTCGGCACCTGCAACCCCAACCAGGGACTGGGCGAACATCGCCTGGCGCTGGGAACGTTCTTGGTGGAAGCGGGCATCCCAGCCGTGGTGATCATGCAGTTTCCGGTGGAGGACTCACACGCTGCCGCTTTCAGTCTGGCCTTCTACCGAGCGCTGTCAGCCGGGGCCTCCTTGGACGAGTCTGTCGCCGACGGCCGGCGCACGATCCTGGAACTGGGCATCCTCACCGACTGGTCCGCTCCGGTCACGTTCTGCCGGTCCACACGCGACACCTTCTTCACACGCCGTGGGGACACGGCCAGCGGCCACACTCCGTCCTACCGGGCCGGCCACGCAGGCATGGGACCTACGGAGGATACGCAGGGGTGGGACGTACTCCGCAGGCTCTGCGAGCAGTGGGAACCCTCCGCCTCCGTCGATGAACGAACAGAGATCACCCGCCTCACCACCCTGCGGCGGGCCACAACCGGTCCCAACAGCGCCCACATATCTGCCCTGGTGAAGACGCTCGGTGAGGCCTATCCCGGCGCTGTCCCGGAAAATGAGTTGAGGACGAAACTCCACCTTCTGGATCGACGCAAACTTGCCGCGCTGGTGCGGGAGGCAAATCACAACCTGGAAGAGGAGAATCGCAACGAACTGTCACGGTTCATAATCGCCGGCCCCAGACCAGCAGAAGCGTCCTACCGCCTGCAACGCCGCCCCGTGGCTGACCTGATCGAGCGTTCACCCACCGCGCACGGCAAGCTCGACTACCACCTGCGGCTCGCCTTCGGACTCTACGACGTCGGCGACTACAAACAGAGCACAGCCCATCTCATCGACCGTCTGGAATCCTCCCACCGCAACAACGGCCTGCTCACCGTTCCCGAACACGCCCTGCTCTTCTACTACCTGTCCAAATCCCTCCTGAAGCTCAACCGGTACAGCGAACTCCTCTCCGTCCTCGAAGGCCCCTACCGCAAACTGTCACACAGCGTGCTGGCCGATCTAGAGGTGGAACGGCTCCACGTCGCCGGAGTCAGGCACCGCCATCTCGGTGAACTGTCACCCGCACAGACCTGCTTCGAACGCGCAATCGGCACCCTGAAAGTCACCCCAGAGGCAGCTAGAGAACCGGCCGTGCTGAGCAGCCTGGGCGACAGTTGGGTCCTGCTCGCGCAGTGCCGGCTGGAACAAGCACTGGATCACTCCATGCCATTGATCGTGAGGGAAGCCGCCCTCGCGTCCGCAGAGGACGCCTTGCACAAGGGGACAGCGCAGTTCACCGAACTGCGCAGAGTCACTGGTGTCGCAACCCACTACGAAGGCCGCCTCAACGGCACACACGCCTACACCACCCTGGTCAGCAGCCTGATCAGGGTCAACTCCGTGACAGCCGCGATGTGGGACCAGGCACTGCGCTTCGCTGAAGCAGGCTTCACCCCGGAACGGGACCGGAAACCCTTCGGGATCGTCGCCGGTAAGTTCGCCCTCAGCAGCGTCCTGCTCGCCTGTGCACGCTGGCACTGCCTGGCCAGAGACGGATCCGGCAGCACCCAGGCAAGAGCCCACATCGCTCAAGCCCTCACTCTCCTGAAATCCTTGCGCACCGACCACATGGAAGGAAGACGCGTCCACTTGGGCCCGCAATTCGAAATACCAAAGATTGAACTTTCCACACGTACCGCGAATGAACTCGCGGCACGTCAAGACATCACCAGCACCGACTTATGGCACGAGATGGCCTCGCGCGAGGCCGTCTGGAGCCCCCTGGTATGAGAGGCCCTATGTTGCAGCACACAGGACTGAAGACCAAGCCCACCCGTGTCCAGAAGGCAAACCACAGCCTGTACATGGCCGCAGCCTTCGCTTTCGTCTTCTCACCGGACGGGAAGCTTCTGCTCCTCAAAGAGGATGAGAAGAAGCGGAAGTACATGTGGGACCTTCCCGGCGGGACCCTGAGCAACAGCGAGGAGCCACTTCACGGCCTGCACCGTGAAGTCCGGGAGGAAACCGGACTTCATATCGACCTCATGTCGCCGACATGCTGGCTCAAAAGGGATTTTCACGAGAGTGGAAACCCCATCCTCGTCTCCTTCTACCTTGCAACCTGCAGGACCTCCCACGTGACGGTCTCGGAAGAGCACACCTCCTATCGCTGGGTCACCCCGGTGCAATACATCAACGAACAGCTCAAAGTGTCCGCCGAAGAACCCATCGTGGTTGACTGCTTCACCCGCTATCGAGAGCTCGCCGCGCACACATGAAATGCTGCGCGGCAGTTCCTCCTCGAGGCGCTGCGCATCCTGAAGCCGCGGGAACGAAGGACCAATGCCTCAGTGAGTCAACCGCGCCTACACGGCTGGACGGTCCGGGGCGGGAGTAGCAGGCGCCCTCCCGCCCGCAGTCTCTCCCCCGGGCCACGACCGAACGCCCGCCGTCACTGGCACGCCGTTCGCCTGGCGCTGCGTGTGGGGCATCAACCCGCGCTGGCATATGCCACAACGGTGTTCTAGAACAGGAGCGACCGTTAACCCCTAAATTCGACCCGCCAATGATCGCGGTGGGCCGAGACAGCGGCCTCCCTTACCGTGGTCGGCGCGGCCCTCTCGCGGCGATTCGTTTCCTGGTCCTCGAGGACCTTCTCTGCAAGGAGGACCTGGTCGTCGTTCATGGGGCCGGAAGCGCCGTAGCGGGTCTCGATGGCGTCGCTGGTGATCCGGGAGATGACGAACTCGCCGCCGGCGTTCACGGCGACGTCGACACCCCGCGCGGGTGTCCAGCAGTAGGGCTGCTCGGACAGGACCAGGACCGCGGAGTGCTTGACCTTGCGGCGGGCGTGCGCCGGCCGCCGTGCTCTTCGCCGCCTCGACGAGCTTGCCCTCCACGTTGTCCATCTCGCGCGGGACGCGAACTCGAGGCCGATCGCGGCCCGCTCCTCGTTCGAGGCCACTTCGGGGAGCGTGCGGGTCTTGTCGTCGAACAGGCCGCCCGCGATGGAGTCCCGGGCGGCGACCGGCGTGACGTCTGCGGAGCGGAAGACGCTGTGGCGCGGCTTGTAGCACCACAGGGGCGAGCACCTGGTCCCGCTCGGGGGATGTGCGCGGCAGAGTTCGGCGTCGGCCTGGCGGACAATCCCGGCCGACCTCACGAGGAGGTCCTCGTACCAGGATGTGCTACGTCCGGTGCCCGATGCTCCGCGACGGAACTTCGTACGAGTCCTGTCCCTCCGCGGCGACTTGAGACTTTGGTGTCCCGCGGACAGGTGCGGAATCAGCACTGCCGCAAATACGCCGGAGCCGACACGACCGACGCTTCCAACGAAGGCCCCTCAGGCGCCCACACGCTCGATCGAAGAGATCGGGGCACCTCCTCCCGCGGAGGATGTCGGCTACCGAGGAGTCCTGACGGGTCCCAGCAGTTCGATCTGTTCGATTCTTTGTCAGGAACGATCCTAAGGAGAAGGGCTTTCTCAGGGCGGAACATGTCGAGCTGCAAGCCACGACCACGGGCGACACCCTCGGCCGCTCACTATGAATCAGTGTGCCCTCGCTGGGGGTGCCATCGAGGGGGAGGGCCTGCCAGCGTCTTGAGCTGCTCGGCTCGGACAAGGTCTGCCCAGCCGCTTGCAACGCCCCATCAGTTCAGCACGCCACGACCGTTGATCGTCACCGGCAACGGGCTGCGGTGGTCCAGATCAGTGCGCGCCGTCCCCTGCCGGGCTCCGGTACAGATGTGGCCCCCGCCCAGTGCCGGGCGGGGGCCACATTCACGACAGAGACCGGCAGCCTAAGGGCCGCCAACTGTGCCTACGCGCACTGCCCTCGGCCGTGGTAGTGGGTGTACTTGCGGCAGATGCGCTGCTGCGACTGGTGGGTAAGGGCTTGGTTGTAGTCCCTGAGGTACCGGTAGTTCTGGCTGTACTTCCTCACCGAGTAGACGAAGTCGTACACGCCCAGGGCCCCACCGCCGCAGGAGGCAAAGCCTCTCCAACGAGTCCAGCAACTGCGCGCCCGGAATCGCTTGAGGGCCTTGATCCGACGGATGGGCAGGATCGACACGGCGATTTGGGCGCCGTACCAGTAGTGCCGGAAGTTCGGATTGCGTTGCCAGCGGTGAACAGTCCCGCACCACCGCCAGCACCACTGACGCCCGTCGAGGTCGTACTTATCTACGGGGTCGGCGGTGACGTATTCGTAGGGGTTGGCGTTGCCGCCGTGGACGGGGTCGGTGGACAGGAAGCGTCCGGTGGTGGGGTTGTAGAGGCG
>NZ_JBHYXD010000090.1:0-3129 GCF_042751995.1 Streptomyces sp. NPDC059371
AGACCACCTCACTATCGATGTCCTGCGGTACCCGGGCTCTGCAATTCCGCCCGGGCGATCCTGATGGCGCTCGGCCCCTCCGTTCTTTCCCTCTGGGATCTACTAACTGCCAGTACTGCTCTACCGCGTACTGCTGATGATGCGACCTGCTCGGTGACCTGAGGAAGCGTCACTCTTCGGCAGCCAGCCCCGTCGCCCGTCCTGCGACCACTGCTCTGGCTTAGAACCCCACTGCCGAACCTCCCGGTGCGCGCGCCCGCAGCCGACGCCTTCACCGAGGAACCACGCACATACCTTCACTGCTGAATACCGCGAACTGCACCTACAGGTACTGCCACTGCATCAACTGCGGTCCTGCTCACGGCGGCCCCTGATCACTGCGAGCCACCCGGTCCGGTCGTCAGCCCCGTCGCCGTCCTGCAACAACCCTGGCTCCGAAACTCCACCACCGCACCGCCCTGCGCACTGCAACTGCGGTAATGCTGCCCGGCAGTTCGTCTCTGTCGGGCCTTGTTGATCTCGGCTACGAGAGAAACCATAGCCACACCACCGACCAATGTCTACTCCAGCCAACATAGATTTCTGCGTGGTCGAGGATGAGGTAATCGACCCCGAACAGCGATGGGGGCGGGAGTGGATCCGGGCGAGCGGGCCGCAGTCCGGGCACAAGCCCGGGGCAAGCAGGACCGGGCACGGGCGATCCAGAGACCAGGGGGACCTGATGGACACGATGAGCATCAACCTCGCTACCCTCCGCTCCGCGACGTCCGTCGCCGGCGCACGCGAGAGCGCCCGGGGCTTCCTCGACGGGCTCGTTCCGGCGATCGCGGCCGGGGCCGCCGACACGGTGGTCCTGGTCGTCTCGGGTCCGGGCAATATGCGTGAGCGGCAGGACGAGGCTTTATTTGCCGCTGTCTGTCCCGCCTCGCTCGTTGACCCGGCAAAGTCGCCTTGACCGTCACACCCCGGAGGCACGCATGGCACGTCAAAAGCCCGGCTCACAGGTGAGGATCACCATGGCAGCCTGGTTCCAAGAAGTCGTCGGAGACCCTTGCCAGCTACCCCCTGAGCGGCTCAAAGGCAGACAACTCGCCCTCCTGCACGCGATGGAGAATGGCGGGCCCGAGACGATCCGGGAGCTGATCGAGTCCTGGGGCCTGGTCTGGAAGGTCGGCCAGCACGGCGGCCTCACGGTCGACGTACCGGACGACACCGGCTGAGCTTGTCCTATCATCGAGCCGAGTCCGCAGGCGCTTGCACTCCTATGCCCCACTGGCGTGCGGGATCCCTTGTCCGCTGACGATGATGAGCAGCGGCGGCCCGGACCGGCTCCACCCTTTTCGAAGTCCCGGGCCGCCCCCTTGATGCCCGGTGGGCCCGGTGGCGGCTTCTGGTCCGCGGGGAACGTGACCGGGCTCTGGCACACAAGACGGCGGGCTGCGCCGGCGGCCGAGGCGGTCATCCTGGCGGAAGAACGACAAGACGGCCGGCGGCCTGCCACGAGATACCGCGCGCGGCCGGCCCGCCTCCCTCATGCGTGACCACGGGACGAAAGGCAGATCACCCCTTGTGCACGCCGTCTTGCCACACGTGGTTCGGTGACTTGTCTGGTCAGCGGATCGGGGGCACCCGTAATCTCAAGGACGGTCCGGCCCTGACAACGCTCTGGCAAGGCCAGACCACCCAGCGAAGCCGCGGCTAGTCCGGGTCAGGTGCGGAAGCGGGAGCGCCAGCCTTCTGCGCGGGAGCCTCTTCCTCTGCCTGCTCGCGGAGGCGCTCCTGTTCCTGGCGCTCGTGTTCGTCGGCTTCGGCCTGCTTCTGGGCGGCGATGGCCCGATCCTGGCAGTCCTCGCACAGATGCGGGTGGGGCTCGCGCGACCGGTCCCAGTCCTGTACGTCGACTGCCGTCCATCGTTCGTCGGTGAACTTGTGGCCGCTACGTACACACGGGCCGCCGCGACTCTCGCTCTGCCGCTTCCCGCT
This sequence comes from Streptomyces sp. NPDC059371, assembly GCF_042751995.1. Lineage (NCBI taxonomy): Bacteria > Bacillati > Actinomycetota > Actinomycetes > Kitasatosporales > Streptomycetaceae > Streptomyces > Streptomyces sp. NPDC059371. The sequence goes on from NZ_JBHYXD010000090.1 coordinate 1,984, forward strand.
CGTCACGGCGCTGCTGCACCTGCCTGGCGGCGAAGGGTGCGGGCGGCGTCCCGGCGCGGGTTGCCGATCGCGTCCAGCAGCGGCTGGCGTCCTTTGCGGCCGAACCGCCAGAAGGCGGGGCCGGCCGGGCCGTGCTCGCGCAGCACCTCCAGCGTGGTCGCCACGATCGGGATGCAGGTGTCGCGGGCTGCTGCGCTCCTACTGCCGCAGAACCGGCTGGCTCGACTTGTCCCTCATGGTCGCCGACCGCGCCATCCGGGCCGCCCCGCTCGCCGAGCAGGCCGGCGAAGGCAACGTCGCCAGGAGGTCTTCGGTCCCACCAACGTCGCCCTGCACGGCACTCGGGTGGAGATCCACCCGGTCAACCAGCTGCTGGTCGACCGGCCCCGCCAGCGGGTGGTGGAGTTCCGCACGCTCAAACGTGCGCCGCTGGGACCGCATCGTCGCGGCGTGGGCGGCCGGTGACGACCAGGAGTTGGACAACGCGTGGGTGAACCAGGTCATCGACCTGGGCTCCCAGTGGGGCCAGTACGAGTACGTGACCAACGTTGACTTCGCCGCATGAGGCGAGCTGAGGCCGAAGTCGTTGCCGGGACCGGGAGGGCGCCCAGTTTGTAAGCACTTCTTTGGGGGTCTGCCGACACTCCGGTTGGAGTTCGGCTGGCGGGTGCCCCTTCAACGGCGCGGTGGCGGCTCACTCCCGCCTGCGCGCGGAGGGCCCGGCGACGCTTGGCACCGGATTCCGCGAAGCCGACCGGGACTGATCATGCTCAAGGTCAGGGCCATACCTTGGCTTGGGCGCGGCCCGAATCGCCGCCTGAGTCGGCCAGGCTGCTCGGCGCTGGCGGCGATGTTCGATGCCTGCTCTGGGTGACGCAGCAAGCCGTTCGGCTGCAGAGCTCTGCCTGCTCGCTGTCGGTAGGCTCTCGGCCGACGCCGTCTATGGCGTGCTCGCCTCGACTGCGGATCCTGCTGTGCGCCGAGGTTGCCTTGACGGTGACTGTGTTGATGCCGAACGGGCTTGCCTGCGTCCAGAAGTGGGGGGGGGGGGGCGGCCGGGGCGAGCGGGGCCGCCGGGCGGTGGGGGGGGGGTGGGAGAGGGCGGGCCAGGCCGCGGCGCGCTCCCACCGCCCCACGAGACACCCC
>NZ_JBHYXD010000090.1:3139-13080 GCF_042751995.1 Streptomyces sp. NPDC059371
TTGTTGTTCGCCCCCCGTGGCTTCCCGCGCCCCGAGTGCGGGACCCCCCCCGCGGGGCCCCCCCCACTTCGGGGGATGCGTGAGGGGCTATTCCGTGCGCAGGCCTTCCGGGCGCATCATCCGCAGCAGCGACGGCAGGCTGAGCAGTGTGATCACGCCGACCACGGCCGCGCCCACGCCGGTCATGGTCAGGACGCTCGCCCAGTCCATGGCCACCGGTGTACGGGTCATCTTCAGCAGCGCCGAGCCGAGGGTGATACCCACCGTTGTGGCCAGTACGAGGCCGAGTCCGACCGGGAGGGCCGTCTGCCACAGCACCGACAGGCTCAGCGTCCGGCGCCGGGTGCCGAAGGCGACCAGCGCGGAGAGCAGCTTCCTGCGCTCGCGCAGCTGCTCCAGCTGGGAGACCAGCAGACTCGCGCCGATCAGTGCCAGCACGAAGGCGGAGCCGACGAACAGGCCGGTGCGGATGGAGGCGTATTTGGCGTCCTCCTGGGTCGCAGACCAGCTGTAGGTGCGTGCCAGGGGGTCGATCCGGGCGACGACGTTGCGTATGTACTCCCGTGAGTTGGGCACCGACGGGTCCAGACGCAGGTAGACCCCGTCCGAGAACAACGCGGGCGCGGCCTTGGCGGGCAGTGCGGCGGGGGTGACGAGCAGACCGTTGGCGTCCTGCAGTGAGTCCTTGCGCGCGCCCACCACCCGCACGTTCGCCGGAACGGTCCAGGGCACCTCGAGGCCGCGTTCGGTGGCGTCGTCGTACGACGGGTCGATGTAGAGCTGCCGACCGGGCTTCACCACGGCGATTTCGTCGGCGTTGCTGGGGGAGGTGTAATGGCTCCTCGTTCGCGTGATGAACACGTCGCCGTCCTTGCAGGAGGGAAGCGTGGCGAGTTCGCGCAGAGCGGTGCAGTTACCCACGGTTAGGCCGTTGCTGTTCTTCGGGTTGCGACGCGCGTCCCCGTACTCCGAGATGGCCGGGGCCACCGCGGCCCGTACCCCCTTGGTGCCGGTGAATTCGCGCTCGATGCCGGACAGCAGCTTGGGGCCGCTGAAGACGACCTGCATCTGGACCCGGCTAGGGTCCTTGCCGGTGGCCTTGGTGTACTGGCTCTGCGTTCCCGTGAACAGCATCTGCAGGGCGATGGCTCCGGCCACGGCGACAGCGATGCCGTTGACCATGCGTGCGGCGGTTCCGCTGCTCAGCTGCAGCCGCCGTACCGCGAGCTGCCAGGACAGTGCGCCCTTGCCAAGGCGGACGACGACCGCCTCCACGACCCAGGGGAGCAGCGCGGTGATGCCGATCAGCAGCAGCAGTACGCCGCTGATGACGAGGTACTGGTTGAAGGCGCCGTTCTTGCGGCCCTTGCCGATCATCGGGTAGAGCATCGCGAGGCCGGCCAGCGGCGGCAGCAGCCGCCACCACAGCCGGCGGCGGCGCTGCTTGGCCGTGCGCACGACGCCAAGCGGTTCCACCACCACGCCGCGCATCGCGAGCAGCGTGACGAGTACGGCGGCGGCCGGGATCGCCACCGCGACCAGCGCGGCGAGCACGGGGGAGGGATCGAGGTAGCTGGGCCAGACGCTCACGCCCAGCACCTCGGTGGAGCCCAGCGTCTGACGACCGAGGAGGAAGAAGCCGGTGCCGATGACCAGGCCGAGCAGGGCTCCGGCGAGTGCTTCGCCCGCCGCGATCCGCCGGGTCATGTGACTGTCCGAGCCGACCAGGCGCAGCGCGGCCAGTCGGCGGTCGCGGCGCTCGCCGCCGAAGCGGACGGCGGCGGCGATGAACACGGCGACCGGGGTCAGCAGCACCACGAACACGACCAGGACCATGAGCAGCAGCACCGGGTCGGTCTTCTCGGGTGTCGCGTCCGGTTTGCCATATGCGGTCAGCCGGTGCATCGCGGAGAAGCTCGTGAGTTTCAGCCCCGAGGCGCCCGCGTAGTAGGCCAGTTCGTGGGCGCCGATGAGTCCGCTCTCGCCGATCGTACCGGTGATCTTGTAGGGCAGGCGTTCCCGCAGCAGCGTGGCGTCGTCCGAGGCGAGCAGGTTCTTGAGCGCGGGGGACACCACCATCTCGCCCTTGCCCGGGAAAGCGTCGACTCCCGGGGGCAGCGGCGCCCGCCTGCCCTCGGGTTCGACGAACCGGCCGAGGATCTCGTCGTCGTGCCAGGTGGTGTCGGCTTGGGCGATCAGGAAGGTGTTGTCGGCCTTGGACGGGACCTTCTGGGAGTACACGTTGGCGTAGCGGGCGTCCTCCACCCGGGTGCGGGCGGCGAAGACGTTGGGAAGGGCGGTGCACAGCAGGAGCAGTGCCACGCCGAGGCCGACGCCGACCGCGGTCAGCGTCATCCGGACCCAGCCCTCGCGGCCGCCGGTGATGGCGAAGCGGGCTCCCATGGCCAAGTCTCTGGCCCACTGGCGAGGACTCATACGGCGCGCTCCATGTCGCGGGACTTGCCGTCGCGGAGGACGATCTCGCGGTCGGAGTAGGCGGCCACGCGTGTCTCGTGGGTGACGAGGACGACGGCGGCGTTGGTGGAGCGGGCCGCGTCGGTGAGCAGGTCCATCACGCGCTCGCCGTTGTAGGAGTCGAGCGCGCCGGTCGGTTCGTCGGCGAACAGCAGGCGCGGTCCGGTGACCAGCGCGCGGGCCACGGCGACACGCTGGCCCTGGCCGCCGGAGACCTCGCCGGGCCGCTTGCCCTTCAGGTCGTCGACCTCCAGGCGTTCCATCCAGCCGAGCGCCGCCCGCTCGGCTTCCTTGCGGGAGGTGCCGTTCAGCCTGAGCGGCAGGGCGACGTTCTCCACGCAGGTCAGTTCCGGCACGAGCTGCCCGAACTGGAATACGAAGCCGAACTCGGAGCGGCGTAACGCGCTGCGCTGGGCGTTGCTCATCGTCGTCACCTCGCGCCCGTTGTAGGTGATCGACCCGGAGTCGGGCGGCAGGATGCCCGCGAGGCAGTGCTGCAGCGTCGACTTGCCGGAGCCGGAGGGGCCCATGACGGCGACGACTTCGCCGGGGTGGATAGAGAACTCGGCGCCGTCGAGGGCGTGGGTGTGCCCATAGGTCTTGCGCAGGTCCTGCGCGGTGAGCAGGGAACCAGGGAGAGAAGTCGTCATCGGGCTACAGCCTTACGGAGTTTGTCGAGGCGGGTGGCGGTCAGCTCCAGCCAGCGCAGGTCCGCCTCTAGGTGGAAGAGGGCGTGATCGCAGATCATCTGGTCCGCCAGATCGCCCTTGCGCTTGCGGTCGGTCAGGATGCGCATGCTGCGCAGGTGCTCAGAGCGTTGGGTGTCCAGGATGTCGGCGGCGTCCCGGTGGGTGAGCAGCGCGAGGACGACTTTGATGTAAAGGGTCGACTGGAGGTAGGCCTCCGGCCTTTCCGGGGTCGCCAGCCACCGCTGTACGTCGGTGATCCCGGCTTCGGTGATCGCGTACCGCTTGCGCTCGGGACCGCCGCCCGCCTCGATCCCGTCGACCTCGACGAGCCCGTTATTCAGCAGCCGGGACATCGTCGAGTAGACCTGGGCGTAGTGCAGCGGCCGGTCGTGACCGAACGTCTCGTCGAAGGCCCGCTTCAGGTCGTAACCGTGTCGCGGGCCGGACTCCAGGAGCCCCAAAAGGGTGTGACCGATGGGCATGACCCGCACTCTACACACCATGTATACGCGGCATGTATACATCGAGTTTATAGGTCGTGGAGGGATGCATGACAGTGCAGGTGAGGGAGTCGGGAATTCCGATCGTCGCGGTTCGGAAACAGGCAGACAGTGGTCGTTTTCGTCTACCTTGGTGGCCTATTGACTGATCCAGGAAGGCCGTTGCATCGTGTCGTACCTGACGTCGCGTCGTTGAGCGGATCGGCGCGCGGGATATCAACGCTCTGAGACTGTGTGCCGATCGAGGGCCCGAAGCCCTGAGGATCCGCTTCGGGCCCTCCCCCGGTGCCGCATCCGCGTGGCGCCGGCGTTCTCGCTGATGCAGGCTGGCGTTGCGGCCCGGCGCCGACTCACCCTCCGATGCCGGGCCGCCTCACCCCTTCCCGACCAGCAGCTCTGTACGGGGCCCTAGATCTGGGGTGTTCGGCCGAACTGGGTAAGGGGGTCCAGGAGCGGCAAGCGGGCGAGGGCATCCTCCAGCAGGCCCCGCAGCGCAAGGCGGGCTTGATCGCTGTTGTAAGGCGACGGAGATCCTGCGGGTAGGGCTGGCACGGCGCCGCCGGGCATGCTCGATACGTCCTGCATCGTCATGTCGTAAGCAACGAGACACAGCCCGAAGTCCGTGTGAGCCGAACGGGTGCGTACCGGCCCGGTGCCGACAGAGCCCACCGCTGAGCCTTCCCGGCCACTCCCACCCATTGCCTGGAGCGTTGCCCCCCGGCCGGCCTGTCGGCGCGAGCGCGGAGGGCCAACACCCGACGCGCGACACCAGGCCGCCCCGACGCTCTTCCCTCCCTCCGTGATCATGTTCTGCGCCCACCACCACAACCAGGGGGGCAGAACAGGAACGGAGGAGGTAAGAGGGTTGTCGGCGTCGCTGGTCGGGCCTGATCAAGGGGTCTGAACTGCGGCCCCCGCGATCCTCGAGCGCCTCCTACACCACTGCGAAGTCGTCTCGATCAACGGCAACAGCTACCGGCTGAACAACCACCTCCAGGCCATCGAGTGGGACACCGAAGTGGCCTGAGCGGTGGTGCACTCAGAGTGGGATGCGGACAGTGCATCCCCGACAAACGTCGTGGCCTCTCCCCCGGGGCCGACGGATACGCCGGAAGCCGACAAGACGCCTCCTCACTTCCGCTCCTTCGTGGGAAACACGTACTCGTCGAGGACCAGACCGACGGCGACGGCTGCCGGGATGGCGACGAGGGCACCGATGATGCCGAGAAGTGCGCCGCCGACGAGCACAGCGAGGACGGTGACCAAGGGGTGGACGTCCACCGCGAACTTCATGGCCCGCGGCACGATGAGGTAGTCCTCGGCGACCCGGAAGACAACGTAAAAGACCGCGGTCGCGATCGCGACGGGCAGAGAAACGGACAGCGCGACGAGGCTGACGATAATGCCGGCGAGAGTGGAGCCGACGATCGGAATCAGGTCCATCAGCGCGGTGAAGATGCCCAGGGCGGCCGCGTAGGGGACGCCGGCCCCCACGCACCAGGCGAAGGTCGCCAAGCCGGCGATACCCGAGGTAACGAGGTTGCCGAGCATGAACTTCCCGATCCGATTCATGATCTCTTCGGCCATACCCTCGACGCGTTCGCGCCGGCTCGCGGCCACGAAGCGGTAGCAGAACTGTTTGATGGCCGGCAGGGCCGCCATGCAGTACAGGGTCACCGTGATCACGATCGCCGTGGACGTGAGGGTACTCAGGACCATCTGGCCTGCGCCCAGAACACCCCCCGCCAGGCCGGTCGCTCCGTCTCCCGACCCGACCTGCTGCTTGGCCTTCTCGACCAGGTGGTAGCGGTCCTCCAGACGACCGATCGCCGACTGGTGGTCGTGAACCTGCTGCAACCAACCGGGCACCGCATCGACCACCGACGACACCTCGTTGGTCACCGGCGGAATGACCAGAGCCAGGAACCCTCCGAGTACCGCGATGAACCCCGTCAGCACGATCGCGACGGCCCAGCCGCGCCGCAGACCCCGGCGCGTGAACCACGCGACGAGCGGTTCCAGACTGATGGCGACGAACGCGGCCAGCAGCAGCAAGGTCAACATCGAACTGACCCGCAGCACGGTCTGCACAGCCAGCCACGCCAGACTCGCGCCCAGGCCCAGACCGAACCCCACCGTCGCCCACGACCGCCTGCGCTCGCGGCGTGGATCTCGGCGCGGCGGCTCCTGGGGTGCCTTCCGGGACCCCTCTACGGCGTCCGCCGGTCCGGAACCGGAGCCGCGCACGCCCGCTTCTTCAACCGCACCCCGCTCTTGCCCAACGGACTCGGACCCGGACTGCGCAGACATCGCGACGCCTCTCCTTGACTGCCTCGAACAGGTGGGGCGCGTCGCCCAGGACGCTCCTGAACCGCTCTCGCCCCTGCGCCAACGCCCACGAGCACTTCGTCCGAGACGCGTTACGGCACAGATCCGGTTACCCAGGGACTCCGCTCCTACCGCGTCCGCGTCCCACCGGGTCACCTCACCCGTCCGGGACACCGGTCAGTAGGCGCCCTGCCGGCGCAGAGAGCGCGGGCGGCCGTCGGGATCGGCAACGACCCGGTACAGGGGGTCGGTCAGGGCCCGCGTGATGCGGGACAGATGCGGCGGGTGATAGGTGCGCAGCCGTCCCGGCGGTCGCGGACCGTGACGGCCGCCGTCGTGCCAGGCGTCCAGAGCGGTGGCCGAGTGGGCGTAGGCAGCAAAGGCGCGGCCCGGGTCGCAGAGTGCGGCCGCCTCCCCGTCCCCGTCGCGGTCAAGGTGTTCGAGATTCAACGTCAACCGCAGCTCGCGCGCGAAGACGCGGGCGCCGTCACCCAGGCCGCCAGGGTCCGTCGGTTCACGGGGGTCTCGGGTCTCGTCGAGGACAGCGCAGCTGAGTTCCGAATCGTGGGTCCACGAGCGCCGGTTGACGTTGTCGGAACCGACCGCGGCCCAGACATCGTCGATGACACAGACCTTGGCATGGACGTATACGGGCCTCCCGGTGTGATTCTCCAGGCTGTAGACGGCCACCCGGTCGCCGCCGGCCCGTCGCAGAATTTCCAGGGCGCGGATCCGGCCAAGCAGATTCATCGGTGTGCTGATACGTCCTTCCTGGTCCGGCAGTGGCGGAAGGACGGCGATCATCCGCAGGCCCGGATGATCCGCGAGAGCCTGGGCGAAAGGCCGCAGGGCATCCTCCGACCACAAGTACTGGTCCTCTAGGTAGATCAGTCGGCGTGCCCGCCGCAGGGACTTCATGTAGGCGCGGGCGATGCTGCGTTCACCGTCGGGAGCGAACGGATAGCCCCTGAGGCGGTTCGGGTAGGTGCGCAGGATCTGGACCGTGTGGGAACCGCGGGGGCCCGGGTCGGGTTGCTGCACCGGGAGCGGATCCGCCCGTGTGTCCTCGCCCCGCAGTGCCGCCCGCAGCCGGCTGCGCGGGCTGCGACTGAGCGGAGCCGGGTCCGTCCACCGCTCACGGAACGTGGCCTCGACATCGCCGACGGCGGGCCCGCGCACCGCCAGCTGGACGTCGTGCCAGGGCGGACGTGAACCGTAGGCATCGGCGATGCGTTGCGCCTGCGGGTCACCTTGATGAGCGGCGTCGTCTCGACGGCTGTGGCACAGATCGATCCCGCCGACGAAGGCGACGTCCCGCTCGGGCCGACCCGGGTGGCGCAGCACCACGAACTTTTGATGGTGCGAGCCGCCCGGCCGCACCCGCATGTCGAGCAGGCACTCACCTCCCGCCTCTTCGATCTCCTCCCCCAGGTGGTAGTTCTCCTGTTCGCTGAACTGGAACCGATCCAGGTGCGACCGCCACACCAGCCCCTTGACGACGACACCGCGGCGTGCGGCGTCGCACAACACGTCGCCGAGGGTGCTGTCCAGACCGTCCAGCAGCTCGTCAGGGTCACCCCGCCAGTCCGTGAACATCAATACGTCGCCGGCCCGCTGCGCCCGCACGGCCGCGAGCAACTCGGCGAAGTACACCGCTCCGTGTACCAGGGGGCGGACGTCGTTGTCCGTAGACCATGCCGCACCGTCGGCATGACGGCGGTCCACCCGCGACGCGGGATTGCCCCGCTGAGCGGGGGTGAGCAGCCAGTCGGCGCGCTCCACGTGGCACTCCTTCCAGCCGACGGCCCCTTCCTGGATCTCCTGGTAGATCCGTTACCCCCTGAGCACGCGGCCCACGCGATTCCTGCTCCGAACGCAGGGGCGTGTTCTTGGTGCCGAGCGAGTAGCGGTGCAGCTCGTTGGGGTGGAAGAAATAGTGTTCGTTGTAGAGGGTGACGAACCAGAAGCCATGCGGGCGGCAGCGCGTCCTTGGCGAAGGTGAGGGTGTAGGTGTGGGTGTGGGTCAGGCGTTCGCCATCTGGTCGAGGCCCTGGTGATGCACGGGCGGCGCGCACGAGACCCGCTGGGTCGAGCCCCGCCAGGGTGACAGCCTTCATACTCCAGATGACGCCCGAGACGGGCCGCGGGCGGGTACGTAGGTTGGCGGAGTCTCAATGGTGCACTCAAGTCAGCGGTCCGCGGCTGGCGGGCCGACGCGTCCGTGACCCTCTCGATGCGAACTATGGGCATGGTGGTCGCTAAGGTTTGTTGGGGACGTCAGGCACTCGCTCAGGACCGGTGACGGTCGGCGGCGGGTGCGGTGGTTGCTGTACTTCGCTGTTGTACAGCGGGCCCCTAGCTTCGGTGGTCGCCGTGGTCGTGAAACGGGTGTTCGCCGGGCGGGGTTCGCGGGACGCCGCCCGTGTCGCAGACCCGGCGGGCGACCTCACGGAGCTTGATGTTGGTCTCCTGCGAGTAGCGGCGCAGCACGTCGAACGCTTGTTCTTCGGTCAGGTCGTGGCGGCCCATGAGGATGCCCATGGCCTCGCCGATGACGTGGCGGGTGCCGATGGCATGCTCCATCTGAGCATGGGTGCGGGCGCTCGAAAAGGCGATGGCCGCGTGGGAGGCAAGCAGTAGGCCGGCCTGTTCGCTGTCTTCGGTGAACGAGCCGGTCTTTCGTGAGTAGAAGTTCAGCGCCCCGAATTCCTCGGCATCGGTGAACAGCAGGAATCCCATCATGCTTCCCACGCCCAGCTCGAAGGCTTGCGGGGCAAAGAGCGGCCAGCGTGACCCCTCCTCGGTGAGGTCGGCGATCCGAAAGACCCGCTCCCCCTGCGCGCTGTGAGCTGCGTCGAAGCAGGGGCCCTCCCCTAGCTCCGCCTGGAGTCGATCACTGTCGACCACCAGAGGGTCGGTGGGGGCGAGAGTTTCCACCTCGTGGTCATGCAGCACGAGTATGCCCGCCACATCGCAACCCTCGACCAGCTCCACGGCCGATTCCGTGATCCGCCGCAGGGTGGCATCGAACGAATCCTGTGCCAGGAGATCGCGTGCCATCGCTGCTAGTTTCTGCCCGAACTGTCCCCAGTCCACTTCGCCCTCCGCTTCGCATCCGGTCAGATCACCCGATACCCGCGCTCGACAGGCTCACAGCCGGAGAACGAACAAACGTCTCAATCTGAAGCGGTCAGTCACCTGTCAATCCATGCAAACATCTCGTGCCGCCTCTCGCAGACTGGCTTCTCCCCCAGCTCATCCCCCACCTGGCTACGGCCGGAGGCTGGCCGTGACGCCAGGAACCATGGCCTCCAGCACGGCCCCTCCGGCCGCCCGCAATTCCGCGACGCGAATGTGTGCGGGCCGAACGACCGGACACCCGACTTCCTGAGGGAACGTCACCGAATTCGATGGTGTTTGAAAGGCTCCGGTTCAATTGCGGGGCGATGCATTCCGATGAGGGAGATACGTCAATGAGTGACAGCATCTGGGGCTACCAGCCGACCACAGGCCACACCGCCGGCACCGATCTGACCGGATACAAGGTCGAGGCCACCGACGGCAGCATCGGCAAGGTCGACAAGCACTCGGACGACGTCAACTCCGCCTACTCGTCGTCGACACCGGCGTATGGATCTTCGGCAAGCACGTCCTGCTCCCCGCCGGCACGGTGACCAGGGTCGACCAGGAGGAGCAGAAGATCTACGTCGACCTCACCAAGGACCAGATCAAGGACTCCCCCGAGTTCGACAAGGACAAGCACACCGGCGACGCGGGCTACCACGAGCAGATCGGCGGCTACTACCAGAGGCACCGCTCTGTGTAACTTCAGCAGCACTCAGAAGTGGGGGGGGCGCGCCCACGCCCCCCGGGCCCCCCTCTCAGTGTACAGCGCGCCTGTCAGGACATCTGCGGAGCTATGAGCGCTTGTGTGGCTGGCGCGCGCGCG
>NZ_JBHYXD010000090.1:13090-35514 GCF_042751995.1 Streptomyces sp. NPDC059371
TCAGCTCCTCAAACCCCTCCGACCACTTATTTAACAAAATCCACACACCCCTGGGCGCGCCCCGCACACCCCAGCCCCGCCCCCCCCACTTCTCGTGAACCCGCGATGCTGACGGCACAGGTCCTTCGATGCCAGGGATGCGGTCCAGGGCCCGTCCGGCCCAGCCCTCTCACCCATGGGAGCCAACAGCACCAGTCCCTGCCCTTAGCAAGAGCTTTCGGGGGTACACAGCCTTGCCGGACGGCATTTGCGCCTCCGGAAGCAACGATGCGGAGGACACCTGTGGACGGGATCGTGCTGCTCAAGGAAGACCACAAGACCGTGGAGAAGCTGTTCAAGCAATTCGAGAAGGCCGGCGACAACGCCCGTGCGGAGAAACGGAAGATCGCCGACCAGGTGATCGAGGAGCTCACCACCCATGCCTGGATCGAGGAAGAGATCTTCTACCCAGCGGCCCGGGAAGCGGCCCCCGACACAAAGGACCACGTCCTCGAAAGCGTCGAGGAACACCACGTCGTGCTGTGGATGCTCTCCGAGCTCAAGGATCTCGACCCCGCCGACGAGCGGTTCGACGCCAAGATGACCGTCCTCATCGAGAACGTCCGCCACCACGTGGAAGAAGAAGAGAAGGAGTGGTTTCCCGAGGTCCGCAAGGCCATGGGCCGCAACCGTCTCACCGAACTCGGCGAGCAGATGGAAACCGCCAAGAAGACCGCACCCAGCAATCCGCTGGCCGTCCCCAGCGCGGAAAAGTAGACCGCGCCGTGTTGGCTGCAGGGCAGCGGAAACGAGCTGCCCTGCACCGCCTGGCAGACCAGGAAGTGCCAAACAGCCCCGCAAGCTGAAACCTTAGTGTCAATAGACTGCTGCGCACAGAGGCGAGGCCCTACGAGGGGGCCTTCGAGTTTACCCGGGCGCCGTTATGACTTCGTGTACGACAAGGAGTAGCGCCTCACGACCGTTCAAGGGTTCGGACAGCAGCCCGGAACCCACGTCACCCAGGGTCCGCGACACGAGCGTCTGCGCCCCCTGGCGTGCTGAAGACACCGAACCGTCGCTGGCAGCCGACTGCCGCACCGCCGGGCTGGAGTGCCTCCCGAAGTCGCGTCCATCGCCTTTCCGCACGGGCTTGCCACGCCCAGAACAGTGCCGATACGTCAGCACAACTCGTGAACAAGCCGCCTCACGTAGCTGCCGTCAGGCTCTCTCCAGCCTGTTGGGCATGGCGCAGCATCGTCTCGATGTCGAGCGGATCGTTCTCGCTGGCCTGCTGGTCGGGCCTGTCCCGGGGGATCGGATGTGCTTCCGCGCAGGCCATCTCGCTCTCGCTCATGAGAGCCCCTCCTAGAATTCAGCTCACCTTGCCGTGTGCCCCACATCACACCAGGCAGACACGACTTGGACTCCCGCGAAGGTCTGGTAAACAGTAAAGGGTCTTTGATCCTTACCAGTTGGTACTGACGGCGCGCCCGGTGGCCGCCTAGTGATCAGAGGCTCTGTGCTGCGAATGGCGCAGGCACTTTCGGCACAGCTCAGTGCCGCCGGACTGGCGGGCATGCAAGGAACCGGTCGGGGTAGACGCGCCGTGCCGGGTTGTGCCAGGCGCTGAGGCGACATAAGCGATTACGACGTGAACAGTGGGAGGGGCCCGATATGACGATGGTGACCGAGAAGAGCGCGACTGCAACGGACCCCCTGTCCGAGATCGCTGATCCGGCGCGGGTTTCCCACGAACGCCCGGCAGCTGAACCGGCTCTTCCTGGACCGCCTCACTACCCTGGAAGAAGGCACGGCCGAGTACCAGTACGCGCGGAACACTCTCATCGAGATGAACCTCTCCCTCGTCCAGTGCGCGGCCTCACGTTTCCGCAGCCGCGGCGCCGACGAGATGGAGGACATCGTCCAGCAGGGCAAGCCCCAGGGTCAGCCGAGGGCGAGTGCACGGCGGCACCCTTCCGTTGGTCTTGCCCTTCCTGGGTACTCAGGCTCAAACACGCGCCGCGTCATCGATAGTCCAGGCAGGAAACATGTGACTCAATTACTCAACATCGAGATGTGGGGGACCCTCGTGGCTATCGTCGCGGGAGGCCTCGTCATCGGCTTGGCGTACGGGTTCCTCAGTTCGGCCATCAGCACCATCCACGCCAGCCTCACCCAGTAACGGGTCTGCCGCGCAATTACTAAGCGCTCACTGCCATCAGGTTCAGCTCCCGTGCGAGCAGCTCCATCCGTTCCCGCAGCGCACAACTCAGCCTCTTACGGGTCGACTTCGCTCTTCACCGGGAGGGATCAGGCATCGCGGCGGCTTGCTCCCTGGCCCGTTTGCCCCAGGCGATTTGCAGGGACCTTCGGGGCTTCGAGGTTGCGTTCGCGAAGTGGTCTACCGGTTCGCCGGCTGACTACTTCTCAGTCGACAGTATGATCAGCAGGCTACACGCTCTCCAGAGCCTTGATCACGTGGTCCAGTTCCGGCGGCATGACAGCAATCAGGACCTCCCCGGCGGGCGACTCGCATTCGACGATCCGGGATCCCGGGTTGACCGCCACCGCCTCACGCAGTGAGGGCGAGCGCACCCCGGCCCGACACAGATCGGCCGGCAGAACGGCTTCCTGCTTTGCCAAGGAAGGCTTCCAGATGAGGGGACCAGCACCGATCAGCAGACGTCCCGGCCTCCAGCGAGGGCCCTGAGCAGACCACTTGAGCATGCAAGGCACCCCGGCCGGCTCCCCGGCGGCTATCGCGGTCGACCTCTGCTGCCGCTTCCGGCGCATCAGCCATCCAACGACGGCTGCAGCGACCACACCAATCGCTAGTTCGATCACTCTCGCATTCAAGCAGGCGGAGAACGCGCGCGGAGCGCATCACCGAACCGGCCTCTTTCGCGAGCCCACCCTCCAGGAACAGTTCAACCAGACGGGGAAGCAGCTCCTGCCCGTCGTAGGCATGGAGCTGCTGCGCCGCCGGAGCGGCCCGACCGGGCGGTAGGAGCGGCGTACTTCGCTGGCCAGACCAGGCGCAGTCCTCAACGAGCGGTCCACGGCGCCCTTCGAAACGAGGATCGTCGAAACCTGCAACCCCTTACGTCACCGAGGCCGCGAGACCCTGCTGGGTTCAGCCCCGTTTCCGGGGCCTGGGGCCCGTCCATGTCACCGGGCCGCGGGTGAAGGGGATGCCGTCCCTCGAAGGCAGGCGGGACAAGGCACGGCACCAGCAACAATCGCCCTCAGCACTGTCCGGCCGGCAAGCATCGGTAAGCCGTTCGAACACCACATCGCCCTCATCCCTGGTACAACGCGCATGCCGGGCCAAGGACGCCGGGCGGCAACGAGCACCGTCATGCCGCCGCAGGACTGTGATCGCCACTCAGGCGGAGGCCGCTGGCATCCGGTGTTCACGCTGCTCGGAGGGGGCATCTGGTCACTGGCGGACGCGGAAAGGAAATGCCGCCACAGGCTCCTCACTCGCTCCCAAGCGCGCGGGTTGACTCGCAGGGGCGCTGCCGTAGGCGGCGTGGCGAGAGCCCCCGGCAAGAAGCGGTTCGACGCCGAGTTCGCAAGGTGATCAAGGGCAGCGACACCGCTCCGCGCGCTCCCCAACAGCGGTGCGCGACGGCCGCAAGGCGGCTGACCAAAGCCGGGGCCCGCAAGCTCATCACGGCCCTGGTCGGCCAGGACCAGTCCGGCTCCCCGCCCCCGTCGTCGTCCTCGTCCAGCCGCCGGCGGCCTGGGAGGCCTGGCTGACGGCGCCGGCTTTGTAGCCGGTGGTGAAGGAGAGCGTGACGGGGACGCCAGCGGTGAGGGGCCGTTCCCCATAGGAAACGGCCCCTCTTCGTCCGAGGCGGCAGGGGTCAGGTGAGGTTCAGTGGAGTGATGCCGGTGCCCGCGTACAGCTCGGGTTCCAGCGACAGGACCGTGAGCGGCTCCCCGGCCTTCACCGCGTGCCAGGCGATCGCAGCAGCGTGAGCCACCAGCCGGTCCACGTTTCTCCAGTCCATCGCTCCACAGCATGAGCCGCCGTGAACGGAACGGTCACTGCGAACCGCAGGGACACCGCTGCCTGCCCGCGCTCGGAACCTGCCGTTCGACAGCGATGACGGCGAGGGAGGGGACGATGACACGACCGGTGCGTCTGTCGTACCAACTGCGGGCGGCAGCGGGAGGACGTGCCACCCGATCCGGCGGTCAGCTGCCGTCGCGGGCGATGTGCCGGCCGACGCCATCCAGACCGGCTCGCTCCGCTCTTCGGGCACGGCACCCGTGAGGATGTCCAAGTGCACGGGCCTCACGGTTAATGTAGCGGTCGGGGTCGGAGGACTGCAGGTAACGGCGCATCAAGGCGGCGTCGAGGCACAGTACGGGGAACCGCTGGGAACGGGGGGAGAGACCAGTCTGGGAGCCTCGGACGCCAACACCGTTACCCCCCAGGTCAACAGGGTCTCCGCTCGTGAAGCCGGGTCGTTGCAATCGTGCTGGCGGAGCGATTGACGAATAGAGCGCGGCCAGTCTCACGGCGCAACAGCAGCGGGCTGCCATGCCCGTAGCGTGCCGGATCGAGCGGCGACCAGCGGGAGCCACGCAACGTCGGCAGAGCCTGAAATGTCGGCACTCCCGCGGTCGGAGTGGACGGACGGATTCGCCGCCCTTTCAGTATCGGCCGCACGCCGCGAACGCTCAGTTCCATGTATAGCACCGCTCAACGCGAGGTCAAGGAAAAGCCAATTCGAGGTGCACGGTGGCGGCGAACGGGGGTATCCGCTCGCCATACGGACGAGCACACCGGGAGGGGTCATGGCGGACAGCGGGGTCGCACAAGCGAGACCGGCGGAGGGTGCCGAGGCGCAGCGGGAGGAGTCCGAGGCCGAGCGGGCCGACCGGCGGTGGAACGAACTGATGCAGGAGATCCGGGTCGCGCAGACCGGCGTCCAGATCCTCTTCGGCTTCCTCCTGAGCGTGGCGTTCACCCCGGCCTTCGGGCATCTGTCGCACGCCAACCGGTTTATCTACATCACGACGGTCGTCCTCGGCGCGACGGCGACCGGCGCCCTCATCGCGCCCGTCCCCTTCCACCGGATAATCTCCGGCCGCAACATCAAGGCGCAGGCGGTGCGCTGGGCGGCACGGCTCATCTTCCTCGGCCTGGCGCTGCTGGTCGCCACGCTCACTTCCGCCCTGTTCCTGATCCTCCGGGTGGCCACGCACGACGGCTTCGTACCCTGGCTGGTGGGCACGGTGGTGGCCTGGTACCTCGCGTGCTGGGTCGCGCTGCCGCTGTGGGCACGGCACCGGTACACCACAGTGCCGGAGAAGCCCGCTGGCTGACGGGGCCCGGCCGCCGCCGACGGCCCACAGTGTGGAATCGGCCGAACCTGACCCGCGGTCACGTCCGCAGGCCTCGCGAGTGCCTGCCGGGACATGGCCAGCAGTATCGGGCTGGGCGGACCGATAACGGCGGGGCTGCCAAGACACCTCTCGCTCCTGAGAGCGGGAGGTGATGGGCCGTCAAGACGGTTTATTCCCCGCCTGATTCGCCGCCCGGGCGGGTCTCGCCCCTGGCAGCGCCGGCGGCAGCGCTATTGAGCGTTACGCGCGCGCGAGCATCCTGAAGCCGCGGGCCTGCTGGGAGGGACGCTGCTGCTCACCGTGCAGAGCGTTCAGAACGACGAGGCCCGCCGTCAGGGCGGGTACCGCCCACTGCATCAGGGCGAGCTGCTTCTGCGCCCCCTCATAGCTCAGCGGTGCTTCCTCGGCCATCTCCTGGTCCTCTGCCTTCTCGGACGTGGCCAGATCGACCTTCTTGCCGAGCACGCGCGTATAAACGGTAGCCGCCAGTGCCGCACCGGTCAGGACCGTCTTGGCGGCGGTGGAGGCGGCAACACCCTTCTGACCAACGACCCGACCACCGTTGGTCACCAGAAGGCCGGTACCGCCGAGCAGGTTCGCGCCTACAGCGAGCGCACCCAGCGGTGCCCACTTCGCCCAGCCCGCCGAGGCGATCCGGGTCGTTCCGGCGTCTGTTGCCCCCTCCGACTCGGCCGCCCCATTGAGTCCGACAGCCCCCATGAGAGCTCCGCCGAACCAGGCGGCCAGACCCAGATCGTGCGTGCTGCGCAAAAACGTGTTGCGTTCACCCATGATGATCCTCTTCCTCATTACTCATTTCGCGGCATGGCCGCAGCGCATCAGAGTCCAGCGGTTTCTGCGTCGGCCGGTCCGTCTTGCGTCGAGAGGGCCGGGTGACCATGCACGCCCCGACCAAACCGACACGCGACGCCAATCTCGTCACGGCCCGACAGCGCCGCAGCAGGCAGTGGCTTCGCCGGCGCCGGGTCAGGCGCGGCGGGCGTCGTGCCGTACCGGGTGCTCGGTATGGCGGTTTCGGGTCAGGAGCGCACCGGCTGCGATCATTCCCAGACCGAGAATCAAGTGCAGCCAGTTGTCAGCCGAGTTGACGGGAACGAAGTTCGCGCCACTGTCCCTGTCGATGGACACGCCGTACAGCCACAGCACCACATAGATCACCCCGCCGGCCGGCAGATTTGTCCTGGCACGAGCAGCGGACCGCGACAGGGCCGCCCCGCCGCCACCGAACGCCAGGTGAACCAGGTTGTGCAGCACAGATACCTGGAAGAAGATGCCCAGGAGCTGGGCCTGGGAGGGTGGCACCCTTGAGTACCTCCGCCGCGTTCGGCGTCCGCTGGCGCGGCCCAGGGAGGTCAGGTGGTGGCCGCGGTTTCGGCGAGCTTCTGGAACTCGCCGAGGTCGTAGTTGGCCAGGACCGAGTCGAGGTTGGTGAGTGCACCGAGGTGCTCGACGAATCCCTTCGGGTCGTACTCGATCTGCAGTGCGACCCGGCTCGAGATGTCGCTCAGCCGGTGAAACGTCACGGCACCCGCGTGGTGGACGCCCTGGGTGGTGTGCCAGGCGATCCGCTCCCCGGGGATTACTTCGGTCAGTTCGGCGACGAAGTTCTTGTCCGCGCCCGGCAGGGACAGCTGCCAGGCGAACCGGCGTTCGTCCAGCGGCTCCACCAGACGGACGTGGCTCAGGAAGGCCGGCCACCGAGTCACATCGCTCCACAGATCCCAGGCAACGGACACAGGGGCCTGGATGTCGACGGTCTCCACCAGGGAAGCGGACACGCTGGTACCTCTCTCGTGCTCGGGTCGACGCCGGGGCGGCGCCGAGTCGGTGGAACCCGGCTACCCGCGCCTGTGCGGCCCATACGACGCTCCTCCACTCCCCCTGGCTGCTGCTTCCCCAGTTCATCGGTTCCGCCGGTTCGGCACAACATGAGCCGCGCGGCCGTCTTCCACGGCCCGAACCTCTCCGGCAGGTCGCGCCACTGCACCCCGGTCCGAACCCGAGTGGTCAGCTCCGCCACGGCCACAGCCTTGGGAACCACCCCGGGACGGCCTGGCGGTAACGTTCGTCTTAGCGCCGAAGGTACGCAGCAGGCCCTTCCAAGGGCAGGACGAAACGCTTACCCGGCAGCCGAGTGAGCTGCTCGATGTCCACGAGTTCCTGGACGAGACGAGACTCCGCCCAGGAATGTGGGTACGTCGCAGCTCCCTTCAGCACCCGGACTCCATGCTCATCGGCTACGCAGTCGCTTCAAGGCCCATGACATCAACTTCCGGAGCAGGTCCCGTGCACTCTGCTGGCGAAGTGAACGACAGGCAGCAAACCACCACAGGTGTCGACCTATCGGTGTGAGGTAGCTGCGGGCGGGGACCCTTCACGTTATGAGGCTTCTGAGTGAAGCGCAGGCTCCGTCGCACAGTCGGGTGCCGTACGTGATCACCGCGGCGGCAGTATCTGCGACCGCGGTAGCGGGAGCTGCGGCCGTGGACCCCTCCAGCGCCTGGTACCGGCGCTTGGAAAAGCCCGCATTCCAGCCTCCACCGTGGGCGTTCGGTGCGGTGTGGACACCGTTGTACACCTCTATCGCCTGGGCGGGCGGGCACGCTCTGCAACAGGCCAGGGGCAGGCGCCGCCGTGCACTGGCGGCCTCCTTGGGAGTGAACCTGGTTCTCAACACTACGTGGAACTGGCTGTTCTTCGGCCAGCAGAGCCCGAAGGCCGGCCTGGTCGGCACACTCCTGCTCGACATGAGCAATGTTGTGCTCATCCGCCAGATGGCAGAGGTCGACCGGTCAGGAGCCCGAGCGCTACTCCCCTACGCAGGGTGGTGCGCATTCGCCACCGTCCTGAATGGGGCCATCGTCCAACGCAACTCCGCTTGAGTCCGGGCAAGAGCCGACGACTTCCCCACATCACGTGTGAGTAATGCGGCAAGGGAGCAGGGCGGGGTGCGCACCGGTCCGGCAGGGGCCGCCGAACAGGCTCAAGCGTGACGCGGTGGCGTTGTTCTGCCTTGGCCTCATGGGCGCTGGCGGGAACGGGCGGAGCGCTGCATGGACTGCTCAGGACGGGAGGGCCTTCCTGCGGGCTGCCGCGCGGACCCTAGGCCTGGGTTGGGCCCTGACCGATGTGGCGACACAGTCCTATGTACCGGTCAGCCACCTCGCCTCAACCTCCGGAGTCGTGCTCACTTCACTCGTCCTGCTCGGCGCGGTCGCCGTGGCCGTCGCAGCAACCGCGCTGGAAGCGGCGAGCGGTTCCGCGGCTCAGGCGGCTTCGGACGGGCCAACCATCCAAACGGTTCTGCGAGTGGCAGCTGCACTCGCCCTCGCCGGAGCTGCTGCGCTGAGCGTTCTAGCCCGCCACCATCGTGCGGCCTCCACGTAGCCCACGGGGATGCCGCGCGATGGGGCGCCAGAGGCGCTGCTCAGTATTGGCCCGGGCACATCAAAGGGTCTCGGTTGCCATAGGGGCGAGGATCATGTTGTTCACGCCCACAACCCGCCAGGCAATGGGGCCGCGCCGGCGCCGTCTCGATGGGACACGGGGCCTCCCCAGCCTCGTCGCCCAGCTCGCCCGGGACGGTCACACGCGACGGCCCGGAAAGTCGCGGGCTACTTCGCCTGTGCGGCCCTGGGGGCGGGCGTGAACACGTTGCGTCGAGCAGGACGCACCACAAACGCCGACACAAAGCACCCTATCGCCGGGACCTGGGAAGCCAGCGCTCATCATCCACGGGGACGGGTGCGCGGCCCCGACCGACGCCTCATCGCTCAGGAGCCGACCAGGGCCTTGCTGACAGCACTGAGGAAATCGTCGAGATCCTTCGGCGTCCGGGACGTGACCAGCGTGTAGCCATTCGCGCTGTCGCTCACGACGGCTTCGTCGATCCATGCCTTGGCCCCGGCGTTTCGGGCATCGGTACGCACCGACGGATAGGAGGTAAGGGTCTTACCCTTCAGGACGTCCGCTTCCACCAGCGCCCAAGGTCCGTGACAGATCGCGGCGATCGGGCGGCCCGACTCCGCAAACGCCTTGATCGTCTCGAGGGCCCTGGATTGCAAGCGGAGCTGATCGGCGTTGAGGGTGCCGCCCGGGATCAGCAGCAGCTAATGGGTGCTGGGATCCAGAGCCTCGAGCGTGGTGGTGGGTTCCACCGTCTCGCCGGGGTCACGGTCGCCCACAAGCGTCTGGATAGGGTCTGGGGACGCGGCTGCGATGGTGACGTCCGCGCCGTCCTCCCGTAGTCGGCGGACCGGTACCAGCAACTCGTCCTGCTCAACCCCATAGTTGGTGACGAGCACCAGGACGCGGTGACCGTTGAGCGGCTTGTCCGACATGATCATGCACCTTTCCCTAGTCCGGAGGCCGCGCGCCTCGTCGCGCACGGCTTCCTGGCACTCACGGGACCAGCAAGCACCGTTACGCGTGGCAATGGCTCCGTCCGCACAGGCATGGTCCGGGTATCTCCCTGCACGAGTGCCCACTGCCGATTTCGCAATGCATCGCTGACGGCAGAAACCGTCCCACGGCTACCGGATCGCCCGAGATGCCGTCGTCGCGCGCAAGAGGGCCTCCGAGTGGTCGTGGTACGTGAGCCAGGCTCCTCCAATGCCCCGCGAGGCAGCGGGCATCACCGCGCGGAAGGACCGCGGAGTGCGGGCACCGACTGGGGCATGGTCCCCGCACGGGACCGCCGGCGCCGGGCCGGACGCGGGGCGCCCCGGCGATCACCCGCATCACGAACGAAAGGGGTACTTGCGCGTCACACCACACCAGAGCGTGGGACGCGGGGCGCTGTCGTGCGCGGGTGCTGGACAGCCCGGCACCCGTCCCCGCGCAAACGTCCAGCCGCCGTCCCAGCGGTAGGCGCCCAGTCCGATGCCGTGACGACAACGCCGAGCAGGATGGCCGGGCTCGTCAAGAGCGTGCGGACGCGGTGTGGCCGCACGCCTGCGGCCCGACCCCATGGTCTGGGCGAACCGGAGTTCAGCGCGCCCGTGAAGAGCATGAAGTACCGCTCTTTCGTCACCGCCTCCCCGGAATGCCTACGCGAAGGCCGGCGGAGCGAAGGAGCTCCCATCACCTTCACGGCGTATCCCGGCCACCGGGCCGTCCTGAACCCCAAGACGGCCTGGAACGGCATCACCACCTACGGCACATCCCACATCGTCATCAAGAATCTGGAGGTCAAGGGCAACAACGCCGCCCTGTCCCTGGCCGACGCCGAACACTCGGCAAGCAAGACCGACCCCACCTACAACACCAACTGCATATCTTCTCCCGACTCCTCAAGCGGACCCTCATCAAACTCCGCGCCGGTCTGCTCACCACCCACTAAGCAGAAGCTTCGGCTGGCCGCCGTCGGCCCCGTGGGACCTGGAAGGCTTCTATGGTGTCTCTGGCACACCCATGGGTACCCGCACGTCCGCGGTTCGGAAGGACAGCCCTGTCGAGGGTCCTCCGGAGTTTCTCCCGAGGGCCCTCACACATGCCCGCCATCCCTATGGGGCCATTCGGCGTGTCTGAGAGCCGTCAGGCACGCTTCTCTATACTGTCCAGCCATCCGCTCTGCTGATGCGACGTCGACAAGCTGGAAGTCGCCGCACTCCTACGTTTCCTTCCCCCGGCCCGGGCCACAGTCTGAACAGGTGGATGGAACGCGGCCCACTCAGATCGCCGGATGGAGAAAGGCATAGCCGCCACACGGCTGGCGCTGGGAAGAGGACGATGCCCGTACGGCATCCGCCTGCCCGCCGCCCTCGGCAGACGCAGACATGAGCGCGCGTCAGAGGCGCGAGTGCGGAGATCGATCTGGGTAACCGCTTCTCGCCCCAGATCGAAAACAGACGCCTCGCCCCTGCAGCGAGAACTCTTCTGGCTGATGACAGCCGAGTGCTTGCGGTTGAGGGCGGTGCGCGCCGCTGGATGATTGCTGGGTCTGGTCAGATCGTGAGGGCCTGGGCGAGGGTTGGGTAGCAGGCGATGATCGTGTCGAGGCCGACGATTTCGACGACCCGTTGGACCGGCTCGCTCAGGGCTGCCATCCGGAGCTGGCCACCCGCCGCAGAGGCGTCACGGTTCGCTGCCACCAGGATGTTGATGGCGCTGGAGTCCATGAAACTGACGGCGCCCATATCCAGTACCGTCAGCGCCGACACACTGTCCTCCTCGATACACAGGGCCTGGCGCAGTATGCCGACGTTGTCGGCATCGAGTTCACCGGCCACAGCCAGGACACGAATTCCGGCTACGGTCGTCTGCGTGATCGACAGGCGAGAAGGCTGCCCTTCCGAATGGTGAATGTCTGCCACGTGCCCTTCAACAAGTCTCGTCGCACCGGTCTTTGACTCTGGAGAGAATGCCTCAAGAATCGCATCCTACGGACCATGCGTCTCTGTGGCTGTGCCACAGGTAACGTGCCGGACAGTGCATGGCCGATACCGGGCGGGGTACGCGACGAAAACATGGAAGCCGGCGGCAATGGCTCATTCACCTGAGGAGACCGAGGGCAAACAGGCGCCTTCCTCGATGAAGGCCTCCCTGGGCCTGGACGTAGACGGAACCCGCATTGCGCAGGCACGCCACCTCGCCGTGTCCTTCCTCTCCACGGTACGCGACAAGCACAACATCCCGGTGACAGACTCGGCCCTGGAGATCGTCCAACTGATCGTGAGCGAACTGGTCACCAACGCCCGCAAATACGCGCCCGGCCCGGCCCTCCTGCAGATGCAAGTCACCGGCAACACCCTGCGCGTCGAACTATGGGACAGCAACCCCCTACCGCCTGCCGTGAAAGCCCCCGCCCCCAGGCGGATCGGTCAGCATGGGCTGGAGATCGTCACCGCTCTCGCTCAAAACGTCACCATCGAAGCGACCCCGCCCGGCAAACGCATCATCGCCACCGTCACACTGAACCCGGCATAGCGGCCCGAGCCTGACTCGGAAGACACCCTCCCCCAGCCATCCGCCTTCTCCACCGTTGCGAAGCACACGGGCTGAACGATGCCCAGTTCCGCTGGCGCTCTCAGGGAGAGTGACAGGGAGAAGCGCCATGCACCTCCCAGATCGCCTCTTCCAGGGCTACACGAAGACCCAGATTACGTTCAACAGCGGGCACCCGGCCGGTGAGCAGTTCGGCGAGACAGCCCAGCGCGGTATCCACGCGGCGAGAGACCTCAGACAGGACGGTTCCCGCCGGGCCCAGCCGTCCCAAGACCAGCGCTGCAATCCTCGTATGCTCAACCGCGGCCTGCCGACCCCTGCAACCCTGCGGCTGCCCCGCCAGCAGTACTTGCTCGTTCTCCGTGCAGGCCACAGACCGATCGCTGCGGCCGAAAGTCAGTAACTGACGCATCTGCACCTGACCCTTTGAGTAGTTGTCGCCGTTTCACTGAGCCAGAGCCGCGTTACGCACACGGGCGCAACCACGTGAGATGAGGCGGGAGACGCGCATCTATGTTGACACGCACAGCGTGTAGGCGACGTCGTCCATACGTCGGCGCGCCTCAGGGCTGCTGCCCTCTTCAGCCTGCAGAATCCGCAACGTCTCGTACTGCTCGATCAACCGCGTCAGTACCGCGGGGTGTGCCATGAGCATCGCAAGTCTCCCCTAATCGCAATCATCACCAAGCCCTATACCTCGACTCCTGTGCCCCACACCCCGCCTGCCATGCACACATATTTCAGCAAAGTGGCATACACCGGTGATGCTTCGACGAGGGGGGCCGGGAGCGGTGTTCCCCTGCCAGGACCCGGCCAGACTGCCGTGGATGGTGAACAGTCTTCCGGTTCCTGCGATGGTGAGCAGGCGCATCACCTGCGGGGGCGGTGCGGCCAAGGTGAACTCACCGGCAGTGTCCTGACCTCTGAGGCACAGCCGACTCGAAGGCCGTTCCATTCATCGGCGGGGGTGGCCTTGCTCGGGGTCTTCCTCGGGGGTGCTCCAGCCTTCTCCACGGCGCGGGGGGTCTTCGAGGACCTGGCGCGCCTGCTTCTCCTGCTCCTGCGAGGGCAGCGAAGCAGACTCTCGGCGCCGGGCGGAGTTCCGGTGACCTACAAGGAACGCTGTCAGCAGCATTGCGATGAGCAGGACGCCCACCATCAGCAACCAGAGCCCGGCAGGGGAGGACGCCAAGAGAGTGTGGGGTTCAGTAGCCATGACCGACGAGTGTCCACATTGCGTCGATCTACCCAGCCCCCGGCGCACTGGGGTGACGCCTTCCATAGATCCGGCGTCGCACGACGGGCTGATGCCCGCAGCCCAACGGCAAGCGGTCATCCATGAAAGGTATGGACCGCCCTGCCACGGATCGACGACCGTTCAGGCATCGCGTTCTTGACCTGGCGCCAGGTTGAGTGGATCCAGGTGACTCCGTAACGCCGGAAACGGTCTGCGCCGTAGTCTGGTGCAGCTGGCTTTTGGCGGCCCAGGACTGCTCTGAGGCCCGGGAGCAAAGCTCGCGAAAACTACCGGCCACAAGCATGCAGCGCGCCAAATGCGACCGCTCCGGCAGTCCCGAACCTGGCACTAGGCCAACACTCATCCGCCGATCGAGGCCAAACTGCCCGGTCCTCCGGTGAGTGAGACGGGTGAATAAGGAGACCCGGCCCGGTAGCGGATGCACCTTCCGACTTGGCGGCACCGCTCCACTTGGAGGTTCTCGCGTCGCCGCCTACACCTTCGAACTCAGCAAATGCTGGGAAACGGCCATCAAGGAACGCGCTCTGAAGGTCCTGGCGAACATCGACGGCGAGCTGTGCGCACAAGTCGCCGCCGGACTGGGCTTGCCGACCGTGACGTCGACCGATCCTCTTCCCAGCCCAGTGCTCTCCCAACTGGACAACACCTGGCCGCTCGACGGCAGGACCATCGTCACCGAAGCCGACCAAGGCCTGACCGAAGTACGGTCTGCCCGTCGGGCTGTCCTGGATGCAGACATGGTGCCGCTGGTAATCGCCCCGGCCGGCGGCGTACTCGACCACGACGGCGAGCCTGTCAGCATCCAGCGCACCTTTGCCAATGCCCGTTCCACGGAGTTCGATGCTCTCCTGCTCGCCGGCGCTCCGGCAGCCGGTGCGGACGCCTATGGGGCCCGGGACGCCAAGGTAGATGACGATGTCGCGGCAGCCGCGGGGCTCGACCCACGCGTGCTGGTCATGGTGATGGAGGCCTACCGGCACGGAAAGGTACTCGGAGCATGGGGCGAGGGAACGGAGGCACTGGCAGCAGCAGGTATTGCACCCGATGCTCCCGGCGTGGTGAGCGCTGACACCGCCGCCGCCATGCTGGAACAGCTCTTCGACCTGCTGGCCCGACACCGCGCTTGGGACCGCTTCACCCCCTCGATCTGATTTGCCCCACTGCATCGCGGTCGGCTCTACAACGGAGCAAGCCCGACAGGACCCCTGACCGAGGAGAAGCCGATGAACAGGCCTTCCCGCTAGCACCATCGTCCGACCGATGACACGCACCCCCAGACGGCTGTCGAGGAAGTCCTCCGCGAGGTCCAGGAAGCCCAGACGCGCGACGTCGACAGCCGAGAGCAGCGCGAGCAGGATGCCGAGGCGGCTGACGCGCTGACCCCGAACACGCAGACACAGAACGACGCCGAGCAACACCGCTTCTGAGCGCGCGCCGACAGGTCCGCTGCGGCATGGGGCTCTCTGTCGCCCCGAAGCGCAGCCCGAGGGGACGGGCATCGTTTCGACCAGAGCTCCCGTCAGCGCCTGTGCTCCGATGCGTGATCGCTGCAGGCGCGGCCTCCACAGGGCGGGCCTGACGTTCAGTCAAGCCGCTGTCCCTGACGATGCGTGCTGTGCGAAACGGGGTCTACCAGTCTCACCAAGCCACCGCCGCCGCCTGCCAGATCAACAACCTCCAACTCGTCAGGGGCGCTCGGCCGCCCCGGCGGCGGAGTGCTGCAGATGAACGGCCAGCCCCGCGCCCAGAACACCCGGGAGTGCGGTGCGAACGGCGACCCTCTGAAGTACCGACCCGATCGCGCTCTGAGCCCTGCGCAGAAGTCAGCTGACCGTGGCCTGTGTTCGGCGCGGGCGCGCGTGGTGGGTCAGGAGACTGCAGGTAGCGGCGCAGCAGGGAGGCGTCGAGGCCCTGGCGCTGGAGATGGGCGGCGAGGGGACACGTAGCAGCGTCCAAGCAACTCAGCGCACCGTGGCGGCGTCTCGCGGGACGAACCGCGTGTAAGGGTGGGCGGGGTCCGGGCGTGGGCTGGCGGGGAGCAGCAGAGCGATGTGCCGGTGGCGGCGCCCCGGGGTGGCGGTGCTGGCGCACCGGGCGCGTTCCTCTACCACCAGTAGAGTCGGTATATGGCTACAGACGAGACGAGCATCAAGGTGAGCGCGGCCGCGCGGGACCGGCTGGCGGCCGAGCACGGCACAACCATCCGCAGCCTGGTCGAGGAGCTGGCGCAGAGCACGCCGACGCAGGCCGAGTACGCCGAGCGTGCCGAGCTGGCCCGCGCCGAGCTTGCCTCCGCTCTTGGCAGCGCGCCGAGTCCGGAGGCCGAGGCGAAGGCCCGGGCTCTGCTGGAGCGTCTGGGCGCCTCTCAGCACGGGCCGCGGGCGGCCGCGTAGTGGCGGCGATCGCGGTCGTCATGGACCACACCGCCGCCGGGGCTCTGTACGACCCGAAGGATCCGTTCAACGAGGCGGTCGCCGCGTTCTACGTCCAGGCCTCCGGCGGGCTCGGTGATCTGTATGCGCCGGTACTGTCGCTGACGGCCGGCGACGCCGAGCGGCCTGGACTGCTCGGCTACATCAAGGGACTGCGCCTCATCCGGATCGAGGCGTTCGACACCGACGCTGCGGTCACCGCGACCGCTAGATTTGGTGCCTGATGCTGTCGGGATGATCAGCCGCGAGTCCGCCATCTCCCGCGCCGCGGCCGAGCTGGAGCGCGCCTACCTCGAGGAGCTCACCGCATACGGCCAGTTCGTCCCTGCGCAGGTGCCCCAGGTCCTGGAGCACGAGCTTGGCTGGATCGTCTTCTGGGACGCACAGGAGTATGTCCGTTCGTCCTGCACACCCGCACAACCGCGGTCACCGGAGCCTGGGAGAACGACTATCCGACCCGGGTGAAGGGGCAGGAGCTGCCTGGTCTGGTCGACGCGCTGCACGACGAGCTGCGCTCGACCGCCGAGACCCAGGGCAGGGCACACGCCCTACGTCTGTTCGGCCCATACGGCGCGGCCACCCCGAGCTGCCCGCCGACCTTTGCGAACCCCTGGCCACCGCGCAATCGCTTTAGCCCTGACCGGCTCCCACGGCGGTCGACTGCGGGGCGAGTGGGCACGGCCTGACCGGCCAACAGCGCAAGCAGCGCCCCGCTCGTTGTGCGGGTGTGCAGGACGAACGGACAGCTGGAGATCCCTACGGAGCCGGGCATCTGCGCTGCGCGCTGAGGTTCCGCGTTGAGACCGTCCTCGCCCGGCGCCTGGGGGTGATGCCGGGGCCGGTTGCGTCGTCCGACCCGGCGCCGTCCGGCGGGACCAGTGGCTGCGACGGCGGGTGCCGCCTCGTAGGCTGCGGCCATGACCGAGACCCCGACGTCCCGCGACGCCTTCGACCTGCTCATGGCCGGTAACCAGCGCTTCGTCTCAGGCACTCCCGAGCACCCGAACCAGGACGCCACCCGCCGCACCGAGATCGCACCGTCCCAGCAGCCCTTCGCCGTGCTGTTCGGGTGCTCCGACTCCCGACTGGCCGCCGAGATCATCTTCGACCGTGGCCTGGGCGACCTGTTCGTGGTCCGCACCGCCGGGCACGTCGCCGGTACCGAAGTCCTCGGGTCCATAGAGTTCGGCGTGAGCGTCCTCAACGCGCCGCTGGTCGTTGTCCTCGGCCACGACTCGTGCGGCGCGGTCGCCGCGGCCTGCTCCGCCCTGGAGAACGGGCAGACGCCGGGCGGCTTCGTCCGGGACGTTGTCGAACGGGTGACCCCGAGCGTGCTAGCAGCCCGCGCCGCCGGACGCGACACGGCCGACGAGATCCTGGCCGAGCACATCGAGCACACCGTGGACCTGCTGCTGGAACGCTCCCGTGTCCTGGCCGATGCGGTGGCTGCCGGCCGCCTCGCCGTGGTGGGGCTGTCCTACCGCCTGTCCGACGGCAGCGCCCAACTGGTCGCCACCCGCGGCCTCGACGCGGCGGTCCCCACCGCATCCTGACTGCCCCGGCCGTGGCCACTCACGCAGAGGGCCGGAGCCCCGCAGCCCGGCGAAGCCGGTTGGCAACCGCCAGTCCCAGCCCCTCCTCCACCGGCAGGGACGCGACGATGAGGTCGCACCCTCGCTGGTCGAGGAACCCGTACATCCCGTGCCCGTAGGCGTCCAGCGAACCGGGCAGGGCCACCACGGCGTGCGCCTTCACCGCAGCGTCGGCGAGGCACGGAGGAAGAAAGACGCCCACCTGGTGCCCAGCCTCCTGGGCGAGCTCGGCTTCGGCGACGACCTTCTCCGGCTCGACGAGGACGACCCGCGCACGCGGCGCGTAGTGCGACGGGTGCCGGCCCGGCACCCGGACACCGCTCGCAGACGGGACCGCGACCGGGTGCCCCAGCACCGCTTTAAGCTCCTCACGCGTCACCCCGCCTGGTCGGAGGGTGCTCGGGGTCTCGCCCGTGACGTCGACGATGGTCGACTCGACGCCGACCTGGCAGGAGCCGCCGTCCAAGACGAAATCGACGGCGTCACCGAGCTCCGCCCGGACGTGGTCCGCGGTCGTGGGGGTGACCTGCACGGAATCCACAACGTCGGCGGGCCTCGCGCAAGAGATGCCGCATGAGAAGCCGCAAGAGTTGGGGCAGGAGATGTTGCCGCGAGGCGGACCGGAGCACGGTTCGAACAGCAGGACCGTTAGGTCGTGCCAACCTCGTACGACTTGCTCCAAGACCTGATCGACGCCCAGGACGAACTCCATGCGGTGAGGTCGGTGCCGCGCCAGTCTTCTGTCGTCCTGTTCAGGGTCGGAGGAGGGCGGCGAGAGGGGTCTTGGATCCGCATCGCTGGTTGGAGCTGAGGCGGTTTCGCGGTCTGTATGAGTCCGGCGCGATGAGCCTGCGGGAGATCGCGAAGGAGACCGGGCTGAACCGGCGCACGGTCGCCAAATCTGCCGGGCGAGACGCCAGTAGCGCCGCCGCGAAGGGCGCCCAACGGGCAACCGTATCGGCGGGTGGTGGATGAGGTCGCGCCGTTGATCGACGCGATGCTGCGGGCTGAGATCCTGCTCAAAGGAGCCGTGATCCACGAGCGTCTGGTGGCCGAGTACGGGTTCACCGGCAGCTACCAGCGGATCAAGATGTACTTGCAGGAGGCCAGACCCCGCATCGCGGAGGAACTGGGCATCAGCCGAGTGAACTGGCGGGCCTTCACCGCCGGTTCGAGGTAGTGCCCGGGGCTCAGGCCCAGGTGGACTGGGGAAACGAGGGCAGGATCCTCGCCCACGTCGGGATCCCAAAGGTCTACTCGTCCCACATGACCTTGTCCTACTCGCGCGATCCGTTCTGCTGCTTCACCACCAGCCAGGACCTGGCCACTTTCCCGGACCAGGATCTCCTCGCGTGCCCTGCTGGCACGCTACCGGCCATGGCAGACGGTCTGCGAGGAGGGCGAAGGGGGCGTGGCGGGTCTGACCGGCCGTGGTGGCGGGGTTCGGTCGTCTCGTAGCCGGTAGGGACGGCTTCCCACAGGCCGGGCCGTCCCGGCAATCCCGGGGACGGCCCGGCCGTATCAAGACCGCTTGCGTCGGGCCAGCACGAGTAGGCCGGCCCCGGCGACCAGGACGCTCGCGGCGATGATCAGCGGCAGAGAAGGGTCGGACCCGCCGGTCTGCGCCAGCGGTTCGCTCCCGCCGTGGGCCGTGAAGCCGGAGTCGTCGCTACTGGCCGCGCCGGTCGCCGTGTCCTTGCCGTCGGCCGCATCAGTGCCGGCGCTCTCGGCCGCGTCGGGGCTCTCCTGCCCCGGCGCCGACGACCTACCGCCATCCGTGGTGCTCTTTGCAGCTCCGAAGCTGTACGCGCCTCGGTCCGGGGTGCCGCCCTTGCGGGTCGCCCCGGTGAAGTCGGTGGATATGGCCGGGGACGCGGTGGCTGAGCCGATGGCGGGCGAGCCCTTCATGAGGCGGAAGTCCGCGTTCGGGCTCGTGCCGGGGGCGATGAACTTCGGGTCGGCGATGATGTCGTGCGGGCCCTTGGTCTCGGGTGCTTTGCCGCCGAAGTAGACGTTGTAGTCGTACGTGACGTTCACGTTGTGGGACTTGCTGTTGGTGGCCTGGCCGGGGCGGCCGTAGGCGATGTTGTTGAGGAGTCGTACGTCGGTGCTGTCGTGGGCGAAGATGTTGGCGTAGGGCGTTTTGATCCGGGTGCTGCGGCCGTTGAGGTATGCCGTGTTGTGGACGATGTCGACGTGCTGGCTCTTGTAGGCGTGGATACCTGAACCGCCGTTGTCGTAACTGATGTTGTCGGCGACCAGAACGCGTCCGTTGTAGGCCGGCCTCCCACGCTCGGGGTCGCCTTTCGTCGTGTCGATGATGATGCCGTTGCCGTCGGAATAGCAGCGGCAGCCTTCCCACTTGACCTTGGTCTCGTTGTCGTGGACGCGGTTGCCGGTGATACGGATCTTGTATGAACGGGGATCGCTGGTACCGGTGTCGCGGGGGGTGAGGACGGAGATGCCGCTGGTGCCGTAGACGGTGTACCAGGCGTTGGAGTGGACGTGGTTGCCGGCGATGTTGACGTGGTCGGCTTCGATCGCGGAGATCCCGCCGCCCGGGCAGCCGTGTACCAGGTTGCCGGTGATGTCGATGTGGTGGGGGAACGTGCCGGACTCCCGGTTCTTCTCCACGGAGATGCAGTTGGTGTTGTAGGTGGGGTCGGTCTTGCTCGCCGAGTGTTCGGCGTCGGCCAGGGACAGCGCGGCGTTGTTGCCCCTGACCTCCAGGTTCTTGATGACGATGTGGGACGCGCCGTAGATGCTGATTCCGTTCCAGGCCGTCTTCGGGTTCAGGACCGGATGGTGGCCGGGATACGCGGTGAAGGTGATGGGAGCTCCCGAACGCCCCGAGCGTTTGATGGTCAGCACGTTGGAGCCCTTGCGGGGCTCGGTGTACGTGCCGTTCATGACGGCGACGACGTCGCCGGGGCCGGCCAGGTCCGCGGCTCTCTGAAGGGTGCGAAACGGTGATCCGGCCGACGTGCCGGGGTTGGAATCACTGCCGTTGGAGCTCACGAAGTAGGTGGGGGCGGGGGCCTTCGCGGGCGGAGACGTGCGAAAGCTCGCCGCAATGGGGGAAGGGGCGGGGGTACGACTCTGGGCAGGGGCGGGCGTTTTTGTCATCGTCGGCGGACTTACCTGGGAGGCCGTATTCCGCGCGCCGGCAGAGTGCTCCGCCCCCGACGGGACCATGACGAGGCCCGTCACAACGAGCGTGGCCACCCCGGCGGCGACGGTCGCGCCAGTCGCTTTGGCGGAGAGTTTGACGAGCACACCGTGATCGCCACTTGGGCGGCCGCTCGCGCGACGGCCGTGCCTGCGGGACGTCGGCCGGGGAGCGGTGTGCCGGGCGGTTGCGGCCGGGTGGGGGTGGCCCCCGGCGCCGACGGCACTGGCCTGGACCGGGTCGCCCGCGCGACCGGGTACGAGCAGGGGCAGGCCGGCGAGCAGCCGCTCGGGCGGGACCAGTCGGCCGACGGGATGACCACAAGACTCGCAGGAGCGCAGATGCCGGGCGATCCGCTTGCGCAGCAGGGGGCTGGGAGTCGGGTCGCCCGGGCCGGCGAGCTCGGTCAGCTCCACGCAGCGCGGGGTGCGGGACAGCGCTCGCACGACCGTCCGCGCCACGTCCAGCTGAGTCTTCATCCGCTGGACCTGGACCGCCAGATGGGCCGCCGGAAGGTTCATGGCCGTTGCGATGTCCTTGCGGGAAAGCCGTCCGCACGCCTCCAACCACCACAGCGACAGCAGGTCGCGGTACGACGGATCGAGCCACGCAGTGGCTGCGGCGACCTGCCGCTGCTCGGCGGAGAGCGACTGCCGGAGCAGGAAGAGGGCCGCGAAGTCAGGCTCCGGAGAGTGCCGTTCGTCTGCGTGCTCCAATCTCGTCACTCGGCCGGACCGCGCCCGGCGCCGGGCATCGGTGAGCTGGCGGACCACGATCGCCACCAGCCACGAGCGGAACTTCCCGGTGTCCCGCAGGTCCGGCAGCGCGCGGATCACCGCGACCATGGTGTCCTGCACTATGTCGTCCACGTCGAGGTCGCTCTCCGCCGCCCGCCCGACCACGTTGTAGACCAGCGGCAGGGCGCCTGCGGTGAGCCGTTCGACGGCTCCGGCGTCCCCGTCGCGGGCTGCCTCGACCGTGCGGCGGTCCGGAAACGCGTCGGTCCTGTCGGACCCGTCATATTGCATGCGATACATCCTCGGACGAGAGCAGGTATGGCTGCTCTGGTGGGCGGTTTTCGCAGCAGGAGACGAGCGGGCCCCCCGGGCATAACACTTTCGCACCCCAGGCCCCGCCTACCTTCCTCGCCTGACGACCGCCCTCAGCTCAGCCGCCTGCATCGACGTACTCCAGCGTCACCGACGGCAACGAACTCGCCCTCGCAGGCCTGGCCTGGGCCCCGGACGGCTCAAGGCTGTTCACAGTGACGTACAACTCCCTAGGGGGCGTTGACCAGGTCAACGCCCGACACGCTGCTGACCCGCGACGCCGCACTAGCCGCCTGACCGAACCAAGCCCTTCAAAGCGGCATCCATGCCATGGGCCCCGGAGATGACTGACTCCCCGGCGCCCGTGGCATGTCCGAGACGCAGTCAGTTCTCTTCGCCGCCGCGGCGCTGAGCCAGTCAGTAACCCTCAACTATCCCAGTCGAACGACTCATTTGACCTGGTGCTGGGCTGGTCCGTGTGCGGGTGCAGGACGGCGAGAGGGTTCTGATTGCTACGCGTTCCAGCTCACCCTGCACCGTCCAAGAAGTCCTTCATCAGCTCGCTGAGTTCGAACGCCCTCTTGTGCGTACTTCTGTTCGCCTGCCTCCGGGCGGCGT